>JBASOE010000019.1:0-38929 GCA_049657925.1 Anaerolineaceae bacterium | reverse complement strand
CAATTTCGCCCTACATCAGCGCGATCAAGCGGCTGCCTAATCTCTATACCACCCAAGCGCTTGATATAATTACCCAATGAGCATGACGGCGGATGAAATTATCTATTCCAAGCGCAAAAGGCTGGCGATTTCGGTGCTGCCGGGCGGCAAGGTGGTAGTGAGGGCGCCGCTCAAAACACGGACCTCAATCATCCAGGACTTCATCAATGCCAACCAGGTTTGGATCGCCGCAGCCAAAACCAAGATGAGCGCCATCCCGGAGCAAACCGTTTACCATTTCTGCGAAGGAGAAGCAATCTGGTACCTGGGCAAGACCTATCCGCTGCATCTCGTTCCCAAGGTCAAGGGTGGCTTCATTTTTGAGCCGGGCAAGTATTTCTTACTACAGGCCGACCAGCAGGAGTGGGCAGCGGCTCTACTCACGGCCTTTTACCGCAAAGAAACCAGGCAGTTAACATCTGGATTCATCGAGCACTACACCCTATTGACTGGGCTGAGGCCAAGCGTGGTGCGCATCAACAGCGCGCGTACCCGCTGGGGATCCTGCTCAGCCAAAAACGCACTTAATTTCAGTTTCCGGCTGGCGATGACACCGATCGAGTGCGTCGAGTACATCGTTGTGCACGAATTGGCGCACATCCGCCACCACAACCACTCGGCCAACTATTGGGCGCTGGTCGCCAAGCTCTTGCCAGATTTCAAGATCCGTCGCACCTGGCTCAAACGCAATGGTTTGAGCATACCAACCATTCCATAGATCCTTCAGAAATCAGCGACTAACCAGGCATGAAATGGGGGATGGCGAGCCATTTCCCTTGGGCGATTATTAACAAATTTCCGAAAGCGGAAAATGGAGGTCAAAAGATTCCGCTTTTGACCTCTTTTCTTTCCGCCCAAAGTCTGCTATGCTATAGCCAACATAGAACAAGCGTTCTATAACAGGAGGCAGCGTAACATGCGACACATCAACCCCACCCTAATAGCTCATACGCAACCCTCCGTCACTGCCTGCCCAGATCTGGCAGGCAGTGACCCAAAAGCTAGCAACCTGGAGCTAAGGGAAGCACAACTGGCTGAGATTTGCCAATTATCAGAGTTTGAACTGCCTGAGTTATCTCCTTTACAGCGGGTACAACTCTCAGAGATTGCACGCAAAGCATTGGATGAGGAGTTCGACCTTCTGCGCATCGTACTGCGATCATTAAAGAAGGCAGTCATTGGGAAGGAAGAAGCAGACACTCTAAAACTCCTGGCGCATTTGCTGGACGTGTTGGGGTTGACCGCATCGCGCACGGCCAGTGTGATACGAGCTGAAAACTCATTGAAGGCTGGCGCCGTGGAAGATGGCAGGGTCGGGGAGATCCTGGCTCAACTGCAAGGCGCATTGCTCACGGACGACCAAAAGAAAGAAGGAGAATAATGGAAACAGCCATTAGCCCGGCATTTTACCTAAATCCCAGCCTGCCAGGACTGGTTGCGCAAAAAGGTCTGGTTTTTCCGTGGGAACGCGCCAGTTTTCAAGAAGCCGTTCGCGATACTCGTGTTGACTTTCTACGCGAATTACGCGAAGTATCGCGTTTCAGCGAGGCTTTGGGTTCAGTGCGTTTGCGCCGCTATCAAAAAGAAGTCGCTACTGCGGTTGTGCGGTCGATCCTGGAAGAAAAAGGACTGTCTTTCGTAGTCATTTTTCCGCGTCAATCCGGTAAGAACTTGCTGCAGGCGCAATTGGAAGTGTATTTGATGGCAATGCTGGCAGAACGCGGCGCAGAGATGGTCAAATTCTCGCCAACTTATCAACCACAGAGTCTGAACGCCATGCGTCGCCTGGAAAGCGCGCTGGAGGCCAACCTTTTGACGCGTGGGCACTGGCGCAAGTCGGCTGGCAACCACTACCGCTTCCGCAATGCCCACCTGACCTTCCTGTCGGCCGCCCCAGGCAGCAACGTGGTCGGCGCGACTGCCTCAACCCTGCTGCAACTCGACGAGGCACAGGATATCGAGATCGGTAAGTATGACAAGCAGATCGCGCCTATGGCGGCTTCGACCAATGCCACGCGTGTTTTCTGGGGCACAGCCTGGACCGATCAGACTTTGCTGGCGCGCGAGATGCAGGCGGCTCAAGTTGCTGAAGCGCGCGATGGGCAGCGGCGGGTGTTTGTACTCGGCGCGGAAGCCGTTCGGGCGGAAGTGCCAGCCTATGGTCAGTTCGTGGACGATCAGGTGGCGCGTCTCGGGCGCAACCATCCCTTTGTGCGCAGCCAGTTCTTCAGCGAAACGGTCAATTTTGAGAGCAGCTTATTCAACGCCGCCCGGCTGGGCTTGATGCGAGGCTCGCACGATACTTTGGAAACACCGCAAGCAGGCAAACGCTATGCCATGCTGGTCGATCTGGCTGGCGAAGACGAAGCCAAACGCGACAGCTCTTACGCGGGCGACGGTGACGCAGCGGGGCTCTCAAACGTCAATCGTGATTCCACCGCGGTGACCATCGTTGAGATCGACCTGGAACTTTTCAGCGATACGTTGATTGAAAAACCGCGCTACCGCGTGGTGCGGCGGGAACTGTGGACGGGGGAAAGGCACGCCAGCCAGTTTGGACGCCTGCTGGCGTTGGCTGAGCGCTGGCAAATCGAAAAAATCGTAATCGACGCCAGTGGCGTAGGCGCCGGGGTTGCATCGCTACTTAAGGATAAATTGGGTGAGCGGGTGATTGCTTTGACTTTTAGTGCACAGGTAAAATCGCGGCTGGGTTGGGGTTTCCTGGCGACGATCGATACCGGGCGCTTTGAGGATTTTCGCAGTCCCGTGCAATCAGACCCAGAAACACCGAGCAATCCGCTTACCCAGGTCATGCAAAGCGAACAGGATCGCCTGCAAGCCTTGTTTTACCGGCAACTGGCTGGGTTGAAGAGCGTGGTCAGCATCGGTCCGGAACGCCTGCTCAAGTGGTCGGTGCCGGAAGGCACACGCGACCCGGAGGGCGGACAGTTGCACGACGACCTGGTGCTCTCAGCGGCCATGGTGGCAGTGCTCGATGAACAAACCTGGTCAGTGCGGCTTGAGCCAACGCTGATCCTTGCGCCAGATCCGCTCGAAGAAATGAATGGAGGTTATTGATGTCCTATTTTGTTCGCAATCAAGAATTCGCTTTTGGGATCGACCTGTCACGCTATAACGCCAGCGCTGACCTGAGGGAATACCCCAATTTTGATCAGATCGCCGCGCACGAACCGCAGATTGCGTTTGTGGCCATGCGCACCGGTCAATCCTGGGCTGAGAAAGACCCGACCTTTGAACACTATTTTAGGGAAGCAACCCGCATCGGCGCTTGCATCCTGCCTTATCATGTCATATTTCCTGGGGAAGCAGCGCTTAAACAGATCGACAACCTGATGCGCATTTTGGACGGCATCGACCTGACGCATGTGCGCTTGGTGCTGGATGTGGAACTCGACCACAAAAACAGCAGAGCCATGATTACCAACACGCTTGTGAGCTGCCTGGAACTTCTAAGGCAGGAAACAGGGCGCTACCCGATCATCTACTCTCGAGCCAGTTTTGTGGATAGCCACCTGCAAATTGAAGATTTACCCTGGCTGGATTGGTGGCTGGCGCAGTATCACTATAACCGCCCCTTTCCAGCCTACACGCCTGAATTTTCCTGCCCACCCAAGTTGCCGCATGAGGTCACCCATTGGTTGATCCATCAGACCACCGATAAAGGGCCAGCCATTGGAGGGGTTGGCACTTATATGGACTACGACCGCTGGAATGGCGACAAACAGGACGTACTAAAATATTTCGGCCGCACGAACACTCCTGTTAAAGTGCTATGCCCGCTGAACAGTGAACCTTGCTGTCGGGAGAGTCAGCCCAGTCAACCGGTTCGGCTTGAACTGCCGGTGGAGGCATAGATGAGCGACCTGATCAGTTGGATCAAAGAAGCTTTACACATTGACTATCCCAGCCCGCTGGACGCAGTTGGTATCCACGACCCTTATCATGTCAGGCCGGAAGTGTTACGTGAGCAGGAAGAGTCAGTGCATGCCAGCTTGGCTCTTGCAGAGACCGATAACACGCTGCTGGTGGGGGCCCGCTCAGCCTATGAGCTGCCGCAT
Organism: Anaerolineaceae bacterium; assembly: GCA_049657925.1. Lineage (GTDB taxonomy): Bacteria > Chloroflexota > Anaerolineae > Anaerolineales > Anaerolineaceae > Mesolinea. Next base: position 34,811 of record JBASOE010000019.1, on the reverse strand, counting down.
GATCGCATTGCATTTGATCGTGAAGCGGTAATGAGCGACTGCATGGACGCATGGCGCTTCAACCCGCTGGCGCGCCGCATTGTGGAGCTCACCAGTCAATATGTGGTGGGCGGAGGGATGAACCCGGTCTGCACGCACGCGGAAACCCAGGCTTTTCTGAATCGCTTTTGGCATCATCGCCTCAATCACCTGCCAGTACGGCTGATCGAAATGTCCGACGAGCTGGTGCGCAGCGGCAACTTATTTGTGCTGCTTTCGACCGACCCAGGAGGCATGTCGTACCTGCGCCTAGTGCCCAGCGCGGACGTCAGCGAGATCCATTCGCGCGCTAACGACGTCGAGCAAGAATTGGAATATCACCTCAAACCCAGTTTGGAAGGGGAGGAAAAACGCTACATAGCTTATGACGCCTGTTGTGATGGCGTCAACAGTCGTGGTGAGTTCGCTACGGTCATGCTTCACTATGCCGTCAACCGACCTGCCGGTGCGCAGTGGGGGGAAAGCGACCTCGGACCCGTCTTAAAGTGGCTTTCACGCTATTCCAGCTGGCTGGAAGACCGTGTGCGGCTCAACCGCTTCAGAAACGCCTTTATCTATGTGGTCAAAGCACATTTCGCCAACGAATCCGCCCGCCAAGTACGCCAAACTCAGCTTTTGTCGGCACCGCCCAGCCCAGGATCGGTGTTGGTGACTGATGAAAGCGAAGAATGGTCGGTGCTCTCGCCCAAACTGGAAGCGCTGGACGCATCAACAGATGGGCTGGCTATCAAGAAAATGATCGCCGCAGGGGTAGGCGTGCCGCTACATTTTTTAGCCGAGCCAGAATCATCCACCCGCACCACAGCCGAAGCAGCCGGTGGTCCCACCTTCAGGCGTTTCGAGCAGCGCCAGCGGTTTATACAGTGGATGCTGGCTGACCTATGCCAGATCGTGGTTGCCCGGCGAGCGCAGGTGGACCGCATGGTGCTCAGCCCGGTTGAAATCGCCATCCAGGCAGCAGATATCTCGTCCAAGGACAATCCCTCTTTAGCCCAGGCAGGGCGTGAAGTGGCCGAATTCGCGGCTGACCTACTTGAAAAGCAACTGATCAGTAACGAAGAATACCTGCGCCTGGTGTATCTCTTCATCGACGAACCGCTCCCGGTTGGAAGTGGAGACGCAAGCTTGTAGATTTTTAAGACTGATTTTGACAGGTTTTCAAACAACCCTCAGGCTACCCCTGCCGTGGGGAAGGGAAGACTTTTGGGAAGTTCAGAATCTATAAAAATCAGGAAAGGAGTTGAATGACAGAACATAGACAAAGAATGGCGCTTCAAGCCCAAGCATTGACCGCTGACCGCTTTGAAATTTTAGCCATCACCGCGGGAGTCGCCAATGGCTGGGAGTTTCAGCCGGAAGCACTCAAGGCGTCGCTGGAACTTTGGGAAGGCGTGAATTGCTTCATTGACCACGACCTTGGCGCAAGATCAGTGCGGGATATCGCTGGGGTACTGCGCAAAGTAGGGTGGGATGAAACCAACCAAGGGGTCAAGGCTGAAATTCAGGCTTTTGGACCCTCCAAGGCGTTGCTCAAAGAGATCGGCAGGCAGGTGCTGGAAGAAAGTGACGAACCTGCCGTCAAAGTGGGTTTTTCGGCGGACATTTTGTTCCGCAGCAAAGGCAAACAGGTGGATGAGATCCTCAAGGTATATTCGGTCGACCTGGTTTACAACCCAGCACGGGGAGGGGTCTTTCTGAGAGCCCTCAACCAGCTTGGGCTCAATTTTCAGACACAAGGAGGTTTAGGTATGCAAACATTTCAAGAACAAGAGGTGTTGACCACACCAAATACAGAAGCCATCACCCAGGAAAGCCAGGGGGTCGCGGCGGACTTGCAGACACAGTTGGCAGAGATGCGCCAGATGCGCGCTGAAATGAGCGCTTGGGTAGCTGAGACGATGCTGGGCAATAGCCAACTGCCCATCCCCGTTAAAGACCGACTGAAAAAGCAATTTAATGGGCGTACATTTGCACCAGCTGAATTACAAACCGCTATTCGTGAAGCCCGTACGATGTTGATGGAACTCGACCCAGGCAAAGCGGTCAACGGCCCAGCGCGCATCGAAGGCATGGTGGATTCGGGGGAACGCGTTCAGGCAGCCGTCGACGACCTGTTTGGCGCTCCACGCGCAGCACACTTGCACAACCTAAGCGTCCCACGCCTCAGCGGAATCCGCGAGTTGTATCTCTCGCTCACCGGGGACACTGACTTACACGGCGGTTACCATCCCGAACGTGCGCAACTGGCCACCACGCTCGACTTCAGCGGGCTGGTCAAGAACAGCCTCAACAAACTGGTGGCCAACACCTGGGAAGAGTTAGGCAAGGCTGGTTATGACTGGTGGAAAGACATCAGCGTTCAGGAGCACTTCAACAGCCTGCATGACATCAGCGGCACCTTGATCGGTACAGTAGGCGACCTGCCAACCGTAGCTGAAGGGGCAAATTATCCGGAGTTACTGGTGGGTGACTCGCCTGAGACTGCCGCATTTACCAAGTACGGCGGTTACATCCCGTTGACGCTGGAACTAATCGATCGCGACGAAACGCGCAAACTGCGAGCTTATGCGCGCGAATTGGCATCCGCCGGGATGCGCAAGATCTCGCGCCTGGTTGCCGATATTTTCACCGCCAATGCAGGGGTCGGACCGGCGATGGCAGATGGGGAAAATCTTTTTAACACCAACCTGGTCACTACAGCAAACGGACATGCCAATTTGAGCGCCGAAGCGCTCTCACAAACCAACTGGGACGCGGTCAGCGCAAAAGTCTACAAACAACCTATGTTAATCAAGCGTGACTTGGGACTCTACGGCACGGGTCCGATGATGGCGGTCAACCCAAAGTTTCTGCTGGTGTCGCGCGCTAATCAGAAGACAGCCATGGAAATCTGCACCGGAGCGCTGGTGCGGGAAGCCACCTACGTCTATGACAACGTGCTTAAGGGCAGCGCTGTGCCAGTAGTCGTACCAGAATGGACGGACGACAACGATTGGGCAGCGGTTTGTGACCCACGTGTGGCGCCAGCCATCTTCATCGCGGAACGTTTCGGCATTGCACCGGAAATTTTTATCGCAGGTGATGAACTCTCGCCAGCTGTCTTCAGCAATGACCAGCATCGTCTCAAAGTGCGCCACTTTCTGGCAGTCTGGGTAAACGACTTCCGCCCGCTGCACAAATGCAATGTTGCGTAAAGAAAGCTGAAAGTTCAAAGCTGAAAGCTGATAGCTCGTAGAAAAGAGGAAAAGAAAGCAAAGGAGGAAATATGCCTAAATGGAAATTTTTGTTGAGCTCGCGCAAGTTTTGGGCGGCAGTCATCGGTCTGGTGGTGATGGTGGTCAAGATCTGGAAGCCTGACCTGCCGATTGATGCAGAGGAACTGGCCGGCTTGGTCTCGGTGTTGGCAGTGTACATCCTGGGTACTGCCATCGAGGACGGACTGAGCGCGTTCGCAAAGCTCTAAATTTTGAAATGGCTCGGGCTGAAGGCAGCCCGAGCCAGAATTGGAGGTAAATATGTATGAAGATTGGATGGAGCGTGTATTGTTAAAGTTGGTGGGTAAAGGCGCGATGGCTTATGCGCTTCACGCCGATGGCATGTTGAGTGTGGTCGATCGCAAAGGGCAGAAACATCTTTTCACCCCGTTGGATTACCGGCACTTATTGCCCGGGGAATTGAAAAACAAAGAGGGCATCACCTTGCGAGGTAAACATGTCCAGCCTTGAGAATCTAAGTTCCCGCCTGGCGACACAATCACTCGACCAGCGTGGGTTGATCATCCCAACAGATGGACGCAGCGAGTCAATTCGCCAGGCTTTGGAACGCATGAATACTTTTCTTGGGTCGACCTATGTATTGGAAGGGTTGGATGGGGCAACACAAACCACGTTGCCCAGCGGGCACGAATACGCACTAATAATCGGTTCCCGAGCTTACGCTTTGAGTTACTTGCAGGGCAACCGCGTCGGCAACTTGCTGAAGCCCACGGACACCTTGCAGGAGGCTGAGCTTTTGCTGCAACATCTCTGGCGGCAGTTTGACGTCGAGCTCGACCGGCTCAGGTTGTTGACGCTGCAATCCACCAACCTTTCGTGGCATGGTAGCTGGGTTTGGACAGAAAAAACGGGGTTCTCAGCATGATCAGCATCGAAATTGCCGAAATGTGTGAGCCTGATCCGGTTTGGTTGGGCCTGAACGACTGCAGCATGTTGGCAGGCGTGATTAGCAGCGATTACGACCCCGTTCTCACGACTGATGATGTCGTCAGAGAACAAATCCTAATCCACCTACGAGGAGAACTGCAGGTGTTGCGGCAGGCGGTGCGCCAATTGGAAGCTCTGGTGGCGCAGGCTAACCGCTATGAAGTTCTTCGGGTGGGAAACCCGGTATTTCTGCGCGTGTTGACTAGTGAAGCAGAGAGTCATTGGTACGCGCGGCTCTTTTCGGTCACACTTACCGGGCAAAAAGGTCACATCGCCAGTCACGCTCTGGGAGCAATGACGTTGCTGCTGACCTTTGACCGCGAAAATCACTTTGAATCTGAGCCAGTTTTGTTATCCGTTACCAACAGCGGGGGTGGCCCTACCAGCGGTGCCCTGGCCGTACTCAACCATAGCGATGAGACACCTGGTCATGCCAGCTATCTTGATATCGATGCCGTTCAATTCGACTCTGATTTACCTGCCAGACTGCGACTGGAAATAACCAACAGCGGTGCGAGTATTAGTGACATTCATGCTGGAGTGATCGCCTGGCCGGTGAACGAATTTGCTGGATCGCTTAGTCTGGAAGCAGAAGACGCCACTCCTGCGACCGTTTCATCCAACAGCGCTGCTTCAGGTGGGCAGGTATCGACTTTGAGTTGGAACGGAAGCGCCTGGACGCCGTTAACCACCTGGACTTTGACCTCTGAGGTGCTCAGGAAGTACGGCTGTAATCGATTTTTACCGATATTGCGTTGGTCAAGTGGTTTGACAGGTGGGCCGGTGCAACTGAGATTGTGCATGAGTGTGGAAAGCAACATTGTGTATCAAGGCGCGCCTACCCTCGTAGCGACTGGCGCAACCTGGGCCAAGTTTGATAGCTTGCGTTTGCCGCTGGGTCGCACGCCTATGTTTCTGCCTTTGGCTCCTTACGATTTGACGCTGTTGGCGCAGTGCTCCGCGGCAGGGTCGCATTTGCTCGTGCTCGACGACCTCAGTTTGCAACCACAGGAAAGTGCATGTCTGTTTAGGTCGATCAGCGGATTGGCGCCAGGGGCTTTGTTGGTGGATGACTCATCAACGGGGTACAGCGCGACTATCTCGAATAACCTGGAAATTCACACGCATACGCGCCTCGGCAAGCCACTCGAAATCGCACCGGGTCGCCTCAACCGGCTCAGTTTTTTCGTGACATCTCCCACAGGCGCCGCCCCTATTGACCTGGCAATGCAGGTCAGGGTGACCGCACGCAAACGCAGGCGGGTGTTATGAGAATTGAATCAAACAACCTGTTCGCTTCGATCCCTCCACATACCTACGAATCCCACGCGCAAGTCATTCGTTGCAGTTGGTCTGTTCTGGGTGGTCCCGATCGAGCATTATTAAATTTAGCTGATGAAGGTGACGGGCTGGAGGCTTACCGGCATTTGTTAGGCCAGCCGGTCGAAATCTTTGCAGCCTCTGGTAGTAAGATCTGGTGGGGTTACATTTCTGCAATTCGCTGTCCACACATGCAATTCCCCCAGGTAATCGACCTGGAAAGATTGGCCAATCGTGTCTGCGCCGGCTATGAAGAGTTGGAGCCAGGTAGTGAACCAGGTCAGTACAAGCAGACCGCATGGTATGAGAATTTACCAAGCCAGGCAACTTACGGAGTTAAAGAGAAATTCCTGAAACTTGGCATGGTCAGTTTGGCACAAGCCAATCAAACCGCCGTGCGATATCTGAACGACCATGCCTGGCCAGAATTATCCATTGAAGGGCATAGCCTGAGTGTTAGTCAGGGAAGCAGCCCAACCCCTAAAGATACCCAGCCATCACAGTCTGTTGAATTGGTTTGTCATGGCTGGATTCACCAGTTAAGCTGGCGCACCTGGCAAACCAAGAGCGGTATGCTGGGGCACGCTCCGGTTCAAGTCGGGGTGCAGAAGATTGGCGAGGCAGCGGCAAACCAACGTCTGGCTCAGTCCTTCAAACTGGAAGTGACCCAGGATGTCAGCTTCATCAAACTAAGATTGCGCAAAGAAGGCTATCCGACAGATTCGCTGATGGTCAGCATTCAAAGTGATAGTTCTGGAGCGCCATCGGGAACCCTACTTGCCAGCGCCACACTCAGCCCAACTTCTGTTAGCGCTGAAGGTTATGCCTGGTGCCAGGTGAGTTTCGCGGCGCTGCCCACCTTAACCGCCGGAGTTAATTATTGGCTGGTCATGCATCGCAGCGGTGCGTTAAACCCAAACGCCTACTATTCAGCTGGGGTGGATGAAAGCGCGAGTTATGCGAATGGAGTGCTGAAAGTGTATAACAGCACTTCTGGTTTGTGGTCGCTGCGGTCTCCGGTTGCCGATCTATTGTTCAAGTTTGGTTTGCTCAAAGACAGTGATAAATTGATGCAGGAATTATTCGATTCTGTCGCTCAAGGTTTCAGCGGTCTACAGATGGAAGCGCTTACAGGCTTGACACTCGCGCCTTATTTGCGCGAACCCATGGATGGTCTGAGTGCACTAAAGTCGTTATTGGCGCTTGGAGGAAGCGATCTTGTTCCTCTTTTGGCCTCGGTCAACCCTTCAAAACTGCTGCGTATTTATCCCCAACCTGAAGCGACGGTTCCGGCTTTCATGATCGATCAAAATAACGTCTTGTGTGATCATTTTGGCAACAAAGTGGACTTGGAATCGCTGCCAACCGGTCATTGGGTGCAGTACGGTGAGTCACAGCCAGTATTCATCCAACAAGTCACATGGGAGGCTGTTAAAACACAACTAACGCTTAACTATTAACCCTTGGGTGATCCTATCGGGTAAAATCAGACCATCTGATTTGGTGGAGGTTTTTATGGCAAGAGCAACATTCACGTTTCCAGCGGGTTTCCTGTGGGGATGTGCGACCGCGTCTCATCAAGTTGAAGGCAACAACACCAACAACGATTGGTATGCCTGGGAACAGCAACCCGGAAAGATAATCAACGGCGATAAATCCGGGAAAGCATGTGACTGGTGGGGCGGGCGTCGTTGGAAGGAAGATTTTGATCGGGCTAAAGAAACCTACCAAAACGCCCATCGATTTTCGATCGAGTGGTCGCGTGTGCAACCTGAAGTTGATCGTTGGGATGAAAGCGCGCTGGACAGCTACCGTGAGATGCTGCTGGGGTTGAAAGAACGTGGCATGGTGGCGATGGTGACCCTTTTTCACTTCTCAAGCCCGCTGTGGTTTGTGGAAATGGGGGGATGGGAGAATGAGCAAGCGGTGGGTTTGTTTGAGACTTATGTACGCCGCACGGTAGAAGCCCTCAAAGCGCATTGCAGCCTGTGGATAACTCTTAACGAGCCCAACGTCTATACGGTCGGCGGTTGGATGGCTGGCGGCTTCCCACCCGGAAAAAACGACCCAAAACTGGCCATGCAAGTACTGGCCAATCTCGCAAAAGGACACGCAGCTGCTTATCGAGTCATCCACGAGCTCCAACCAGGTGCGCAGGTTGGTGTCGCACATAATTATCGCGGCTTTGTTGCGGACGATCGGAACCCTCTAACCAGACTCGTCGTGAACAAGCTGGACAAGGGATTCAATGAGGCTTTTGCCCAGACCCTGGTGACGGGAAAATTTGATGGTATTTACCATAAGGAAGATGTTCCTCAAGCAAAAAATACCCAGGACTTTATGGGATTAAACTATTACACCCAGGATCTGGTGCGATTCGACTTGTCCAAATCGAAAGAGCAATTCAGCCGCCGCTATTATGCCAAGGACGCCGAACTCTCGCATACTGGTTTTATCGCCAATGACCCTGAGGGTTTCAAAGACTGTATTAAATGGGGAGCTGGTTTTGACCTACCCATATACATCACAGAAAATGGTGTCGAAGATCCCAACGATCCGTTCCGAAGACTATATTTGGTCGAGCATCTGCTGGCGATGTGGCACATGATCAGCCACAATTTGCCAGTCAAAGGCTACTTCCACTGGAGTTTGGTGGATAATTTTGAGTGGGAACGCGGCTGGACACAACGCTTTGGTTTATGGGGGCTTGACCCGGAGACTCAACAGCGCATTCGCCGACCGAGCGTCGATCTCTATGGCGAAATCTGCCGAACCAATAGCCTGACTGCTGAAGCAGTAGAAAAGTGGGCACCAGAAATCTACAATCGCATCTTCCCGGGCTGATCAGAAATAATCAACAATCACAGACTATCCATTGGCGCCGATCAAGGTCGGCGCAATTCTTGCAACGTATCTTTCAGGACTAATTAAAGGAGCTTACTATGATTGCATTCTTAACCAACTTCCTTGGGCAATTTATCCAACCTTTGAGCATCGTGATCATCCTGGTTTTCTTTGGTTTGCTGAAGATCCACAAGAACCCCAAAGGCGCAACCTGGTTAATTGTGATCGCATTCGTCTTGGTTGCCCTGCTTGGGAATACCTTTTTCTCGTCTTTCCTGACCCGTTCAATGGAATGGCGCTATATGCCCCCCGCCGCAGAGACAAAAGCAGATGCGATCATACTGATGGCCGGCGGTGCGGTGGCAGCCAACACTCCTCGTCAAATGGTTGAAGTCAACGAAGAGGGCGATCGCGTTTTAGCGGCTGCCAAACTTTATAAAGAAGGCAAAGCCCCTCTGGTCATCATTACAGGTGGAACAAGCCCATCCAATCAGTCGCGCAACCTGCTGATGAGCCTCGGCGTGCCCGAAAAAGATATCATCATGCAGGACAAATCAGAAAACATCACCCAAGACGCAGTCTTAACCACCCAGTTGATGACCGATATGTCGATCAAAACGGCTTTTTTAGTGACCTCAGCCGCTCAAATGGATCGGGCAGTGCTCAGTTTTAATGAAGAGAAATTTGATGTTATTCCCGCCCCTGTCGATTATCGTGTCACCGAAGCTTACTATAAGCAACTGATGCGTTTTGATGTCAGGCAAACTCTCTTCAACCTGATGCCGACCAGCCAGGCTTTCAGCCAGAGTTCAGCCATCCTCAGGGAATACTTCACCCTGACTTTCTATCGCATCAAGATGATATTTTAGACCGACACACCTTGTGACTTAGAGCCCTTGGACCTCCCAGGGGCTATTTTTAATAGCAGCGAGGGAACAAGCGCAGGCGTCTCGGCGTCGTTAATACATAACTTGAAGATTGGAGCGACCATGAAAACCAAAAATATTGCATTAATTCTGACATTGATCATAGCAATGCTGATTTCAGCCTGTCAGCCGTTGGCGAATCCGCCAAGCCCAACACCCACCCAACAGCCCACCGAGGAAATAGTGAACCCAACCCCAGCTGAAAGCGTCGTCAACGACAAGATCGGTGTGATTAAAAGTGATAAAAGCTTGATAACCAACCCTTCTGTATCCGCGGATGACCTGCAGCGCCTGGCAGAAGCCGAAAACATCTTTATGATCAACCTGTACAAACAGATCGCTGCTGACGAAGAGAATGTAATCTTCTCGCCTTACAGCTTATACCAGGCTTTGCTAATGGCTTACATCGGAGCCGAGGGTGAAACCGCCCGACAAATGGCTGAGGTGTTGCAACTGCCTCTAAAAGGTGATTTTAATCACCTGGTAATGAATAAGTTGAACCAACTTTTGACCGATCCGACCACGAGCGATCTCAAGAATAAGTTTGTGTTCACCTCTGCCAACGCCGTTTGGGGTCAGTACGATTATGGCTTCCGACAGAGCTATCTCGACCAACTGGCGGAGTACTACGGCAGTGGCTTGCGCGCGGTCGATTTTGCCCAGAGTGAAGCTTCCCGGGCAATGATCAACGACTGGGTGTCCGAGCAGACACAACAGAAGATCAAAGAACTCATCCCTCAGGGTGTGCTGGATGCAGCCACCCGAATGGTTTTGACCAACGCGGTGTACTTTAAAGCTGGTTGGATGAGGCAGTTTGAGGACTCTGAAACTGAGATGGATAGCTTCCACCTTCTGGATGGTTCAGAAATCGATGTTGAAATGATGAACATTCACAAGAGGTTCAGTTACCAGGTGACTGATAACTACACCGCGATTGAGCTGCCCTATGAAGGCGGTAAATTCTCAATGGTTGTGTTTATGCCTAACGAAGGTACATTAAACCAATTTGAGCAAGCTTTGGACTTGAGTCTGTTGAGCAACCTTACCGGTAAATTTGGCAAAGGAAAGGTCATTCTAAGCTTCCCAAAATTCAAGATCGAATCGCAATTGGATCTGGGACAGGTGCTGAGCGATATGGGCATGGTGGATGCCTTTGATCCCGCTCTGGCAGACTTCAGCAAGATGACCGATGCGAAAGACCTGATGATCACCAATGTGCTGCAAAAAGCCATGGTGGATGTGGATGAGAAAGGTACAGAGGCGGCCGCAGCGACCGCGGTAGTGGTAGGTGTCACCTCAGCTCCCGTTGAAGAAGAGCCCCAGGTGATCAAGATCGACCATCCCTTCTTGTTCTTCATTCGCGACGTCGAGACCAACACCACCTTGTTTATGGGAAGAATGATCAATCCAGAATCGTAAATAGCCTGCGGAGTCTGACCCACTAAAACTGAGCAGTGACGAACGAAGTCGCTGCCCAGTTTTTTGTAAGCCATCCAATCCTGTAAATATTCCTCATTGTTGCATGGGTAGACTAAGCCTTTCCCCGGAATATTGGGAAATTTAATAACTTAACCAGTGATTTAATCTTACCCAGATCCAACGAGCTCTGCATCGAAATGAATCGTAGTGGGTATTCGTAAATGTCCTCATGACCCGTGACCTGATTATTATCGATGATTACGAACTTTTCGGCCTGTTTCTTGAGGATATTCAGGATAATCCTACCTATCCAGCTATATTTTAGGTCTTTGATTGGACTGTCGATCGTGAACGGCCAGACCTTGTGCTCAGCCACTTCACCTGACCAGATGGTAGCGAAATCTTCCTCGCTGATATTCAAGGCATCGTTGATGGGCAGGTCGCGATAGCTGTCGGCGAAGGAACATGCTTTCTCAGAAGGCCGCTGACCAGCAAAAGCTGGTGAAATTTCTGTTTTGCAGGTTATATTCCGGCTGGAACCGCCGATTGAGATCATGTATGTGCCGGGCTCGACGTTCCAATCTTCCAAGCCAACATCATAGTAGGCAAAGTCGCGCGACTTAAGCTTAAACTCCACCTGTTTTGATTCCCCAGGCTGTAAAAAAATCTTTTCAAAGGCTTTTAGTTCCTTTTCGGCGCGGTAGATGGCTGAGCTTTTGGCTCCGACGTAGAGCTGCACCACTTCCGCGCCAGGCACACGACCGGTGTTGGTCACGCTGACAAAAACGGTGATGTCGTCGGGCTGGACATTCACCTGCAAATTACCGATTTCAAACTGTGTGTAAGAAAGGCCGTGTCCAAAGGGATAGGCCACTGCACGGTTGGCAGTGTCATACCAACGGTATCCGATGAAAACACTTTCGCGGTATTGACTCACATACGGATCGCCAAAATTATAGAATGCCGGAGTGTCTTCCAGAATCCTCGGCCAGGTTTCGGCTAATTTACCAGAAGGACACACTGCACCACTGAGTAAGTCAGCACAAGCCTGACCAACCGCTTGTCCACCCAAATACATCAGCAAAATGGCTTTGACTTCATCCCGCCAGGGCAATTCCACCGGCGCGCCGCACATCAAAACCACTACCGTATTAGGATTGGCCGCTGCAATCCGGCTGATGAGAGTGTTGTGCGCTGCTGGCATCTTCATGTCTTTCCGGTCGAAGCCTTCGCTCTCGTAGGAATCTGGCAAACCGGCAAAAACCAGCGCCACGTCACTTTGTGCAGCCAGTTTTTCTGATTCAATAATCAAATCTTCGTTAATGCTGTTTGAGCCATGGTCATAACCATTGGCGTAGGACACCCTGAACCCAGCATCTTGCAGGGCTTGCAGCGGGGTGTCGATTTGGTGAGGGTTGATCTGGCTGCTGCCTGCCCCCTGATATCGTGGTTTTTCCGCAAATTGCCCAATTACAGCGACAGTTTGTAGTGGTCGCAGCGGTAATAATTCAGCCTCGTTCTTGAGTAACACCGCCGAACCAGCAGCAGCTTCACGTGCCATGGCGTGTTGTTGGTCGAGGTGAAGAGCGACTTCCTGGGTGTTCGCAAGGTGTTTCAGAGCCAGCTCAACCACCCTTAGCGCGGTCTGGTCCAACTTGGCGGGGTCGAGTTCGCCATTTTTTACAGCTTTGAGCACCCACTGGTCATTATGTTCGCCAACAAATGGCATTTCCAGGTCGAGGCCTGCGTCAACGCCAGCCACCCGGTCACTCACCGCCCCCCAATCTGACACCACAAACCCCTCAAAACCCCAATCCTTGCGCAGCTTGTCGGTGAGCAGCCAGTGATTCTGACTGCCGTAAGTTCCGTTGACCTTGTTGTAGCAGCACATCACTGTCCAGGGTTGGGCTTTTTTGACAATCGTTTCGAATGCAGCCAGGTAAATTTCGTGCAGGGCACGCTGGTCGATCTCTGAGTCGTTGGTCAGACGACCGCGTTCCTGGTTGTTGGCTGCGAAATGTTTCAGGCTTGTGCCAATCCCACCAGCTTGCACGCCGTCGACAAACGCGCTGCCTAGTTCGCCTGCAACAAACGGGTCTTCGCTGAAATATTCAAAATTGCGTCCACACAAGGGGTGGCGTTTAATGTTGACGCCTGGCCCAAGCACCACAGCCAATTCTTGGGCTTGCGCTTCACGAGCAATAGCTTCGCCGACACGTCTGAGAAGGCCACGGTCGAAACTGGAACCAGTGGCGCAGGCAGGTGGGAAGCAGGTGGCAGGTTCGCTCCTGGCACCGATTAGAGCGCCTTGATCGTGCGTCACCCGCAAACCGTGGGGTCCATCCGCCATCATCACTGAGGATAAACCGACACGTTCGATCGCTTTGGTGTGCCAAGTGTCAGCACCACTGCAGAGCGAGGCTTTTTCTTCCAACGTCAATTGGTTGACGATTTCACGGGCTTTTAGTCTCAAATCGGACATGCATCACCTCTGTTGGTTATTGGAAAGACAGTCAGATGATAACATGACAGAGGCATGAATAAAAAGAACCCCGCGATATTTGTAATCGCGGGGTTCTTCGTTGCAGAGTAAAAGGTTACCCGACCATGTATGCCATGCTGAGCGTACCAGGACCGGTGTGGGTGCCTACGACCGGGCTGACCTCAGAGCGGATAACCTCAACTGGGTGAAAACGTTCAATCGCACTGGCTTCCATCGCCAGCATGCGGTCATAAGCCAAAGCGTGAAAAGGCGCAAGCCGTACGGGTGTGCGGCCAGCGATGGCTTTTTCGATCAGATCAAGCATACGCGCGGTGGCTTTCTTGGTCGAAATCACGCTCTCGACCAACTCAATTTTGCCGTTTCGGATCTCCATGATCGGTTTTAGATTGATCGCTGAGCCTAACAGGCGTTTTGCGGAGTTGATGCGACCGCCTTTGTGCAGGTATTCGAGCGTATCCACGGTGAAGAAGACTCCGATGCGCGGCAACGCGTCTTCAGCGACCTGATTTACTTCCGCCAGGGTTGCCCCTTTTTCTGCAGCGCGAGCAGCTTCGATGACCATGAATGAGAGCGCCATTGAGACCAACTGCGTCTTCATGATAACTAGATTAGGCGGATTGCCGAGCAATTCAGCGGTTTGAATGGCGGAGTTATAAGTAGCTGAGATGCCATCGGAAATGCCAAGATAAATCACATCCTCGCCAGCTTTCACCAATGGTTCAAAGAAGTCCATAAATTGACCGATGGTAACCTGGCTGGTAGTCGGAATAGATTTGGATGTGGAGAGGCGGGTATAAAATTCCTCAGCCTGAATGTCGACACCATCAAAGTAAGAAACCCCGTCCCAATTAAGCGTCAGTGGCACGACGCGAATATCGTATTGCTCGGCAATAGCCTTTGGCAGGTATGCAGAAGAGTCGGTAATAATTTTTACTTTTCTCATGAATTCCCTTTCTAATAAGAATTGTCTGGATAAGAGTATAGCATATCCATAGGATGGCTTGCTTACAAACGTATGTAGAGTTGTGTCATCCAGCATCAAGCCGCAGACGATGTATAACCGAAGCACCCCGGCACTCTATACCACTTTAAGATAAAATCCATACAATGTCACTCACCAAGCGTTTATCCCTGGTTCTCCTGGCTTTCATCTGCTGCCTGACGCTCGTCGGCTGCAGCAGTGAACCAACTGAACCCTCCCTGCCGCTTGTCGAATACATCGATCCGGGCAGTGCCTACGTTTGGGCAATCCCCGAGGGCTGGGACACATCCATCGATGGCGCGACTCTCACCCTTACCGACCCAGAAGGTAAAAGTCCTGAAGGGGTGCAAGTGAAACTCTTCATGAAATCGGTCAGCGCTGACACACCCGAGACCGAAGCCACAGCCATTAAAGCGATACTGCAACCCTTCCTTACCGAAACACTCGATGACACCTACGAGATCTACAACGAAGGAGAAAACAAGGTCAACCGGCTTCCAGCAATGATCCTGGATTTTGCCAAGCCTTACGGAAAGACCTACCTGGTCGGTCGTGAAGTGATCGTGATGGCACCTTCAACCGCACTGGCTTTCATTGGCACTGGCGAACGAGAAGCATGGGAGAGCTTTTTACCAACCTTCCGCAAAATGCTCACCAAATTCGAATTGGTTGGCTTCACCGCCCCTGATTACTTGCCATGATCCGCTCCAAACCGAACCGATGTGCCCTGATCCTCACAGCTACCTTCTGTCTTCTCCTTGTTTATGGCTGCCTCGCGCCGCAATCCACCCTGCCTCGCACGGACGTGCCAATCTTCCTACCTCCCCTTGGCCCGACGCTCACGCCCACTATAACGCCCACGCCCAAACCGGTTGATTACATCCGCACGGGCGATCCCGTTTCGCTCACCCAGGCTGGTTTCTCCTTTACCCCGGTCACAAACTGGGATGCCTCCGGTCAACCGTTGCTTATTGTGACCCTGAGCGATCATGTGCGCCTGAGCAACGACGCAGAAACACTCTATTTCAACCTAAGTGCTGAAGCAGCAGGCAGTGCAGAGTCCACCCAAGCCTGCCTCGATCGCATTGTGACGCATATGCGCCAGGACGTGACTAACCTAACGGTTTCCGCTGCTCAGCCGCGCAATCTGGCTGGGCTTGAAGGTGTGATTACCCAGCTCACAGGTAACCTGCTGGATCAACCAGTACTTGGTTTTCTCAGTGTCGTCCTCACTCAACAGCGCTGTTTCAGCCTCCTGAGTCTCGCTACAGGTGCCGAAGCTGAAACGCTTTTTATCAATATTGGTCAGTCCATCGATCAAAGCCTGGCTTCCAGCCTGGTCTGGTTGGACCCTTCCGCTCAAACAACGCCAGTCGCCTGCCCGATTTCCAGCGATCCCACTTACGGCACCGACCTCAACAACCCCATTCGCATCGGAAATTTGGTTTTGTACGATGGTTTTCAGCGCGAAGAAGTATACCTGTCAACATTGCGCGGACCCAAGGGTGAAGAGATCCTGTTCAGCCGCCTTGCTCCCCGCTTCAACACGACCGAAGAGATTGTCGATGTTTACGAAATCCGCTACAGCGACTCGATGAAGCCGCTCAAGTTCTACTTCGACACCGCAAAATACGAGCCACCCCTGGCCGTCACAGGCTTCACCTGTGAAGCGCCATTCCCAATTCAAGCACCTTGAAGCAATTCACCCCATATTAAGCAATCACGCATAAAATTACAACATTCGCTTTTTAGCGGACTTCTTTATGGAAACAGCACAAACAAAATCGCAGTTCCCCCGTCAGTTCTGGCTGATGCTCGGTGGCGCAGCGCTTTCTTCGCTCGGCACCACCATGATTTGGCCATTCCTGCTGATCTTCGTCAGCAGTCGCCTCAACCTGCCCATGGCCACAGTTACCAGCCTGATGACCATCAACTCAATCGTCGGGCTGATTTCGTCCATCGGTGTGGGCTCTTTACTTGATCGCTTTGGGCGCAAGTGGATCATGACCATCGGCATCCTCGGGTCTGGCATAATCTACCTGGGATACCTCGGAGCGAACCAATTCTGGCAATTCGTCCTGTTGATGGGCATGTCAGGTTTGTTCGGTCCGTTGCAACGTGTCGGGGCGAGCGCCATGATCGCCGACATGTTTGAAGGCGATCAGCGCCGCCAGGCCTATGCTCTTTTCCGTACTGCTGTGAATATTGGCTTCGGTTTGGGACCAATCCTGGGGGGCTTGGCCTTACAGGTTTCTTACAACTTCGGCTTGCTGGCAGCCTTCAGCGGCTTGAGCATTTTCGGGCTGATTACAGTGATTTTTATCAAAGAGACTCTGCCTCCAGAACTTCGTACGCAGGGAGAATCGCTGCTTGCCAGCCTGCGTGGATACATCGAAGCACTCAAAGTTCGGGTATTTCGGCACATGCTTGGCGCGTACACCCTGCAGGAAATCTGTGCCAGGCTGATTTGGGTCTTCCTGGCGATCTATTCCAAAACAAATTTCGGTATCCCAGAAGCGGTTTATGGCATCATCCCCACCACCAACGCCGCCATGGTGGTCTTTTTGCAGGTACTGGTCACCCGTCTGACGCGCAAACACTCTGAGGTCAAGGTGATGACGTTTGGCGCGGGTTTTTACATGCTCAGCATGGTAGTGATAGCGCTCTCGAACGGATTTTGGGGCTTTTTGTTGGCCATGGTGGTCTGCACCATCGGTGAGTTAATCACCGCGCCAACCGCTACCGTGTTTGTGGCAAACCTTGCCCCACCCGAGAAACGCGGCCGCTACCTCGGCTTGCACGGCCTGACCTTTTACGTGGCCATGTCCATAGGTCCGCTGGGTGCTGGCATCCTGACTGACAACTTCGGTATGCGCGCGCCATGGTGGGGTGGCGCGATAGTTGGCGCCTTATCGGTCTTCTCTTTCTGGTTACTCCAGCACAAAATCAACAAGCAGCGACCCAAGCTATCCGACGCTGTCGAATTAATCTGACAGAAATCTGCGTGCTGCCTTGACAAGCAAGGTGGTGTCATCGATAATATAGAACATGCTTTCTATTTATTATTCAGGATTACTCAAATGACGCATGTCTACTTCTTTGGCTCAGAAGACGAGTTGCAGGTACTCGACTTGCCCCAAAAACCGGAGGTCATCGTCAGGGCCATCAATCAGGGGGAGTGGGAACACCTCGCGCGCCATAAGGCAGCCCCTAACGCGGCCATGCAAGCCATGCAAACAGGCAAAGTGGTCATCGTCACGATCCCCCAACCCCCTGCCCAGTTTCCTGAACTGAGCCTGAGCGGCAAAGAATACCAGGTCCTGCAACTATTTGCGGCGGGATACACTTACGAACAGACCGCTTACGAAATGCACCTGCAAACCCGTACGGTACGCACCCATGCCTCCCGCCTGCGAAACAAGTTGAAGGTGCGCAGCAACACCCAGCTGACTGCCCTGGCCACCGCGCTCGGTCTGATTCATCCGGATGTCGACCAGCCATTTATTTAATGATCTAAAAAGCAGAATCAAAAAAATGCGCCTCCCCGAGGGGCGGCGCATCTGAATGAACAGTAAATTTTTACTCTTCGATGGTGATTGCGGTTTCGGGGCAATCTTCAGCGGCCTGACGGGCCGCTTCCTGATTCTCTTCCGCAACTGGGGTCTGAATGACTACGGCGTAGGGTTCGGTCGCTAAGCTGAAAACCTCTGGGGCAACACCCTCGCAAATACCACAACCAATGCACAAATCCTTATCAACAACTGCTTTCATTACTTTCTCCTCTGTTTCTACTTTTTGTTCTTTGACATCACCAGCAAGCGCTGCCGGCGTTGTTTCCTCATGTTCAGTGTGAGCCTCTGGCTCTTCATCCAACTCTTCGAAGGAGATTGCCGTGGCTGGGCATTCGTCTACCGCTTGTAAGGCGGTCTTCTCATGCTCCAGGGTCACAGGGTCTTCGATCACAATCGAATAAGCCGAGTTTTGCAGGCTAAATACCGCCGGTTCAGTCGCTTCACAGTTCCCGCATGCGATGCACGTTATTTTATCAACCTTAACTCTGATCAAGCTTTCTCCTTGACACTCACACACTGAGTATCCCATAGTTTTCTAAACTTTATCTTAGAAAAGTACGCCGTGTGGTTGGCACAAGTATAACATGTCAAGAACATGTCAAGCGATTTCGTCGGTAAATCGTCGGTAAATTTTTCTGCCAAATTTTAAGTGGTTTTTGCTCAGGAAGCGACTACCTGCCGTTTTGGTTTTCCAACAGGTCATGCACATTGGCGATCGACCGATACCAATAATCTTTCATACTGGTGTGCAGTTTTTTGCCTTGTGTGGTGATCATGTAGAACTTACGCGGCTTCGCGCCATCCGTATTCCAGTCGCTCGAAAGCAATCCCTGGGCTTCGAGTCGCCGCAGCAACGGATAGACCGTGTTGCCTTCAATGGGCAAGTCTTTTTCGCTGAGCGTCTTGACCAGGTCATAGCCATAGGCTGGCTTGTAGAGCTGGCTCAATACTGCCATCACCAACACGCCTCGCCGCATTTCCGTTTTATAGTTTTCAACTAAAGCCTTTGTGTCAGCCATCGCGTTCCTTTCTACTTGTGTAACCTATTATAATGTGTTTTGCACATTATTTTCAAGTAAACTTTCATTGATCTCAGCATCCAACTGCAACTCCATCTTTTCCCATTGTTGTCTAAACTAACCAGGCAACGCAGCCAATTTTTAGAGTATGATAATCCTTTGATAATAAAATACGGGAGTTCAGCATGATCTATCACATCACCACACCAGCCGAATGGCAAGCTGCCCAAGCCGCAGGAGTCTACAAACCGCAATCTTACGATCAGGATGGCTTCATCCATTGCTCAGATGCCTATCAGATTGAGGACACAGCGAATCGCTTCTACAAGGACGCGCCTGAATTGATCGTCCTGGAAATTGATCCCGAAATAATAACTTCGGAGGTGATCTACGAGCAAGCCTCAGACGGTCGCGCCATGCGCTTCCCACATCTCTATGGATTATTGGAGCTCAATGCAGTGACTTCTGTCTATCGACTGGACCGCGGGTGGACACTTCCGGCGGAACTGCAGCGCGCCAGGAACGGCCTTATCACGGAAATCCCGTTCAATACAGTGGGCAAGCTTTATCGCACGGTGACACCTGGCAGCTACATGTTTGACCCCGATAACGCAGTCATGGATTTGCTCAAAGCCCGCCAGATCGATTGGGTGATTGTGCTCAACGAAGTCGAGGAACACGAGAAGTTTACCGGCAGCAGCTTGTTGGGGCGTTACGCGCTGGAAGGCATTCAAACCCTCTATGCTGGCGTGCCTGATTTTTCAGCGCCTCCGAGTGGCGAGTGGAATGCTGATATTCAGGAAACTATCCACCTGTTAGAACAGGGCAAAAATGTCGCCGTGCATTGCCATGCCGGTATTGGCCGCACCGGCATCTTCTTAGCCTGTATGGCGCAGGAGGTGTTCGGCATGAGCCCGGACGAGTCCATCTCCTGGATTCGTCAATACATCCCTGGCGCGGTTGAAACGCTCTATCAGTTGAAATTTGTCAGGGACTACCCCAAGCACAAACTGCGCTGATCTGAGTGGGCTTAGCCGTCGTTCTTGAAGAGCAAAGACCGCAGCCATTCCAGCAAGGTTCTGCCTTCAGGCTCGACAACAATCCGATCGCCAATGTCTTTCACTGCCACCCAACCTTGATAAACATGCCCAAAAAAGACGATTGAGACCAATAACGCTGTAATCCCGAAGAACCATCCCGCGCCTGGTCTTTGGGCTTCTGCGATACTATCAAACAAACGTCTGAAGGGTGGTAAAGCGTTCACGCCCAGAAACAACAGGTATCCGAGCCAGGTGCCAAGTGTGTTCAGTAAAATGTCATCGATATCAAACACCCTGACTGCCAGAATCAACTGCAAAAGCTCGATCGTCAACGACAAACCTGCCCCAATCAGTAGCATCTTCCAGCCAGAACGCAGACTTTTAAAAAGAATGCTCACTGACAAACCAAAGGGAACAAAAACAAGCAGGTTGCCCAACAGCAAGACCTGAACAAGCCTGATGAGTGGCACATACTCCGTCGCGTTGGCTGTTCGAATCATTTTGAGACTGTTCACAATTGGGATGAAGTTCGCTTTGTTAGACCCCTCAAGCCCAAACCGAAACGGCTCGAACACCCGATACGAGAGAATGCACAAAAAGGCAAACAAAAGGGTCACCAATATTTCCCTTTTGAGGTCAAATTTCCTTGTCGCCAGCCCCCTGATCATCCGCAAAGCGACCCAAATCACACTGATCACCAGGTAGAATCTGGCACTATCGATCTCGAACATGTTAATCCTTTCACCCTAGACTGGCAGGTTGGCGCATTATAACATCTGTTAAATTTCCGATTTTTTATTAGACTCAACCTCTGAATATGTTATGATTTACCTGTTGTTATCATGCAGTTCAGCCAAATACAGTGGTATGGAGTAGAAAATGACCAAAACACTTTTATTGATGCGCCATGGGAAGTCAAGTTGGAAGGACGAGTCTCTCCCTGATATCAAGCGACCGCTCAAGAAACGCGGTGAAGAAGATTCGGAAGCAATAGGAAAAATTCTCAAGCACAAAAAATTGCTTCCTGATGTTATTCTCACCTCTCCTGCCAAACGCGCCAGGCAAACTGCCGAGATCTCCGCGAAGGAAGCGGGTATTTCAAAACGTGTCGTTGTGGTTGACGCACTGTACATGGCTGAAGTTCAGGATATTTTCAATGTCCTGCTCGGTTTGGAAGGCAATCCTGACCTGGTGATGGTTGTCGGGCACAATCCAGGTTTGGAGGCAACTTTGCAGACGCTGGATGGCCGCGTGAGCGCCCTACCCACCGGTTCGATGGCCTGCCTGCGTCTTGAGGTTGAGGATTGGAAGACACTCTCGATTGATACTGCCGGTGAGATGGTTGGCTTCTGGAACCCGGACGATGACAAAAAAGAATACAAGAAAGGTGTTAAGAAGGAAGAGAAGAAGGACGATAAGAAAGACGACAAGAAAGACAAGAAGTAAGGGGGGGGTTCTCAAGGCTAAATAGTAATGTCCTAATGCTGGCTAAACTTGATTTCCGTCATCACGATTCCCGTCATTGCGAATGCTTACCTGTCGATCTAGTAACCTTCCCGTCCTCGCGAGCCTGCGAAGCGATCTCGTAGTTTAGTAATTGATAGGCGAGCTTCAGAATATCAGAAATGTTCACCTGATTAACTACGAGATTGCTTCACTGCGTTCGCAATGATACTTGTCCGATTCTTGGAGGGCACAGGCGGAAAATTCGGTAGGATTGAACGAATATCTACCGAGGGCAGAGAGACGATCTCCACGTGTCATTCCGAGACGACGCCCGCTGTGTCATCCAGAGCACGCAGTGCGAAGGATCTGGCCTTTTGAAAACAAACTACCAGATCCTTCGCTTCGCTCTGGATGACACAAAAAGATGAAGTGCCAGATCCTTTACTGCGTTCGCAATGATACCTGTCCGATACTTGGAGGGCACAGGGGGGAGTAACAACGAGATTGCTTCGCGGGTTCGCAGTGACGGATTAACAACGAGATTGCTTCACTGCGTTCGCAATGACGCTCGATTCCCGTCGTCGCGAGCTGTTTTGCGTGGCGATCTCGTAGTTTAGTGGTTTGCATACGAGCTTCAAAGTATCAATATACACATTCGATCAATGACAAGATTGCTTAACTGCGTTTGCAGTGACAAGAGTAGGAAAATAGATCAATTGATTGTTTCTCTGCATCCGCCGAGACTTTGATTGTCTTGTTGCTCTTAACCTGTGGGTGAACCTGTGCCCACCACTTTCGGTGATTTTTTTCTCGATCAACTCGTCTATCGGGTAATAATTTTTGACAATTTGCACCTCTCAGAGTCGTTTTGTTACCCGAACACATCGAGGAAATTGCTTGACACCCCTCGCCCCAGCGTGTACAATCATGACTTAATGCCGAGTTAGCTCAGTTGGTAGAGCATTCGACTGAAAATTGAAGGGTCCACGGTCCGAGTCCGTGACTCGGCATTACCAGAACACCTCTCGCTCACTTACCACCACATAGAGTAGGTGTTTTTCATGTCAAAAGTCAATTTAGTTCCTACAATCATTAATAATGATGACACCTTCTTCCAGTATCTGCAAATCATCACCGTAAGGACAAATGGAGCACTTACTGCCTGAGTTATCGAGATAAGTACAATTACTGCGTCCATCAATTCCTCCTAAAACGGAATGTCATCCGCTTCTAATTCTTCGACTATTTGGACGTGTCCATAGATCCAGCACTCGTAACTCATGTGATGGTAGCGGTGTTCGCAGGACGCCCGTATCTCTTCGACTTCTTCGTTAGTGGTCGCGAAGTTGATAGCGTCTGAAATCCGCCAGCGTGCTTCCGTGTCGATCCGTTCGTCAATCTCGGTGAAGCCGTCCATCACCCACGCCTGTCCCCAACGAAGTTGGGGTAGCTGCTATGCTCAGCCCAGGCACGTTCGATCAGAGACCGGACCTAAGCGGATCGGTTGTTGCCAAATTCATTCGCAAGCGTCAACTTTTCTAGATTTTCTATGCCGCATAATTAATCGAAAAAGTCATCACTCTCATTCTGTCGCTGTTCTTCTTCTGTTGATATGTCCTGTCAAATCGTTTCATCCGAACATCTAAAGTGTATGTGCCTTATTGGTATGTACATGTACCACTATATGCGGTATTATTTGTTTGTCAAGGAGATTTACCAATATGGAATACACGTGTTATACCAATTCGGTTAATATGTATTACATGAACACAGAGAACGAATTAACCCGCTTAATATCAGAGGAAATGAAGAAACGAAACCTCGGTGTGCGCGAGGCAGCTTCTATCATTGGCACTTCACATCCCACCCTGGGAAGAGCGCTGGCTGGGGAGAAGATCTCTTTTGAGTTCGCAGTTCAATTAGCCCCGTTCCTTCACCTGCCTCCCGAGAGTGTCATGCGTGTTGCTGGTCTGCTCTCCCCAAAACCCACTGCCACCGAACAAACGGAAAAGATTCTGTACCTGTTTGAGCAAATGGGTGACAAAGATCGCCAAACCATCCTCGACATGATGGAGTTCTTGCTCAAAAAATAGGGGTTTATGACTTGGGCATATTCGAGAAGCTTTTCAGAATAGAAAAAAGCACCAATAATTCACAGAATTATGATCTTGAAACTGTGCAAGGCATAATGTCAATTCAGATTCCTCAATATGGTCCGACAACGAGCTCTTTATCAACCCCTGTAAATAATATTGAATACATCCTCCAAAGAAAGGCGACAGAGCATGACACAGCAGGTAAGAGGAATGAAGCCATCGCTTGCTTGACGAAATCAAATGAGATAATGCCTCATTCCAATTTTATGTGGACAAAGAAAGACCACATGCGGTTGGTAGAATTCCTAAAAAAGTATGGTGATTTTGACGCAGCAAGACGTGAAAAGGAAAAAATCGACGAGCTATTTTCAGAGTGTCTAAATGCTTCTGCTTTAAAAATGGCAATAGTAAATGCCAAGCATATCAAGACAGATTTGTTGGAGTCAACAGATATATCCATAGATTGCGCCGAGTGTTCTGGATTATGCCGTAGGATATTTAGCATATCGGGCAAAGACCGCCGATTTCCAGCTCTTCCAAATATCCTTACAAAAAACCGTCCTGGACACGAATACTGTATTTTAGACTTCTATCCATTCCTTCCAGAATTTGAAAAACCAATTGGAAGTACAGAGGAAATCTGATTCAATGGTGCAATCGCCCATATGCAGACGAGAGAAATGCACTTCAAAAGAAAGTCTTCCGCGAGCGAGTCACTGAAGAAGAGCAGAAAACTCTTGACAATGAGTTATATGGTTTGCTATGTGAGAAAGCACCGGACTTGGCACCAAAGAGTTTTGGTGGTTTTAGAAGGATGAAAAACCTACAATCGCAGAACTTTATGAAGATTGCAGCTTCAGCCTCTGAACTGGGTATTGATTTAAATAAGAAGGCTGATCTATCTGGGTTCAAAATTTAATGGAGTTTATAGTAAGTAAGTTGGGTGGTGAAAATGGACACTAATAGTATTCAGGATTTTACAGAAAACATTGAACACCTCAAGCGGACTGGTAAATACATGGAAGCGCGATTGATTCTCGAACAGATTGTTTCGGAGAGAGATAATAGTTCTGATCAAGAAGACACAAGACCTCCCTGGTATCACCAGCAACTTGGGATTGTACTGAGAAAATTGGGGTTCAAAGAAGAAGCAAAGGTGCGTATCACCCAAGCTGACGAGATTGTGATTAGGAATTTTATAAATCACTCCAAAATTATCTACGAAATGCCAAACGAAATTCGCATGGCCTATTATCCAAATGGTCCTGTTGTGACAAAAAAGGTGCTGGAGTCAGCGGCACGATTGCAGAATTCGAAGCCTGAATTGTTGAAAGCAGCTGGTTTACTCAAGTCCAATTCAATTGCTCCTGATAATGATTAGTATCTCTTTACCAAAAAAGGTTAATTTGATCATCATTGTTTTCGAATCTTTGTTACGTTGTATCTTCACTTTCCCTCCTTCTCGTTACGCAGGGATCAGTATTTATGTCAATTCTAGGAGGCTTCCACTGTCCTGTTAGCGTTCCATATTGGCCATTATTAGAACGTATGAGCTATTATACAGGGATCAGAGCAAGAGTCAATACGTCAAAACCGGAAATTTAAGAGGTCAAATTTCCACTTTCGAAAATTTGTTAATATTTGAATGAGGAGCTTATGAGAAGATTTATCGTCGTGTCAATTATCGCGATTTTACTTGTAGGATGTACTCCTAAGCCATCAGTGGTCGTGGACACGTCTGCAACTCTTGTCGCTGCCACTATTGCAGCATGGGAAACCTCAATCGTCTCACTGCAATCACAACCACAAACTTCCACTTCAACTCCAACACAACAACTAACTTCCGCCCCTGTCCCGACTATTACATTGTCCCCAACTGCTGTCGTAGAAGTAACTCCTACTTTTCCACCAGGAAATTGCAATGAGACATGGGCAAGGTTAGTTATTTCCCAGTTAAAGGATATTGACGAGCCTGACGAAGAAAATGGACAAGAGACTCCAAGTTTGAGTGAAAACACACCTCTTACTGAGGAGCAAAGATTGTTAATAATTGCCGCATCAGAAATAAGAATTGCTAAGATAACTTTACTGCCAGTTCCATCGTGTCTCGAGAGGGCAAAAGAGCTAAAACTAGCAACCTATGAAGGTATTAAGAAATTATTTTCCGGTGAGATTTCAGAAAATGAAGTGATCAGCACCCTTATGGCAGCTGGGGCTGCGAGCCAAGAGGCCGATGCAGAAATTGCCAGAATTGAGGCCTGTTTTCAAACGGGTTGCGATTAGCAGTGCTACCCGACAGAAGTTCTATATAATTTAAGGTCCGAAGAGGAATCTTATGACATCGAGATTCCAGTTTCGGAAAATCGTTAACAATCGAGTGAGGTTGATTTGAAGAAATGCCCTTTTTGTGCAGAAGAAATTCAGGATGAGGCTAAGGTCTGTCGTTATTGTGGCAGAGACTTACCAGTCGCCAATAAGCCATCAACTGCTCCCAGGTCTATCTATAACAAAAACATTCACACTATCAATGGAATCGACATTGATTTGAATGAGATTGTTCGCATATATCCAAAACAAAAATCTGCAGCAGAAATCTATCTATCCCAGAAAACAGGTCTCACCAACGGTCAAACCAAACAACAGCTTGATCCGATCTACTCTGAGTTTCAAGACCAATTGTCAAGAATAACCTTGACTGATCGACTCAAAGCACAAGCAGAGAGCATAACTGAAACGAACGTAACTGCTCGGAACACAGAAAAGGAACGCATCAAGCAGATGGATCGAGAAGGCATTGCCTATTGCCCTAAATGCCATTCGACCTCACTGTCAGCGGATAAGAAAGGTTTTGGAATTGGTAAAGCGGTTATTGGAGCAAGCCTGTTAGGACCTATCGGCCTGGTAGCAGGTAATTTAGGTTCGCAAAAGGTGAAAGTGACTTGCCTCAAGTGCGGTCATCAATTCAAGGCAGGAAAAAAGTGATTATAGTTCCTACAACATGCAAAACTTAACAATTCAAAACGAGACACTTTTACTCGTTGAAACAGCCCAAACTTGGCCAAAAGAGAGCATTCGACTGAGAATTGAAGGGGCCACGGTCCGAGTCCGTGACTCGGCATTATTAATTCTGCCTTTCCCCCCTTACGCACAGTTAATCAATTCGAATGCCGTTTATAATTCTGTCATCACAGTTCAACAGAGGTGAAGAAGACACTTATGGCTGAAAACACCGCAATCAAACTTTTTGAAAGTAAGAAAATCCGTACCCACTGGGACGCTGACCAGGAGAAATGGTTTTTCTCCGTGGTTGATGTTGTGGGGGTTCTGACTGAACAGGTGTCTCAACGAAGCGCAAGTACTTATTGGGCTGTTTTGAAAAAACGTCTCATAAACGAAGGAGCTGAACTGCTTACAAATTGTAAGCAGTTGAAATTACCCGCCGAAGACGGCAAAATGCGCCTAACCGACGTTGCCAATACTGAGCAGCTTCTTCGCATTATTCAAACCATCCCATCACCAAAAGCTGAGCCATTCAAACAATGGCTTGCCAGGGTAGGCTCAGAGCGCCTTGATGAAATGGCGGATCCGGAGCTATCGTTTGACCGCGGTGTGGCCACCTACAAACAAAAAGGATATTCAGAAAGCTGGATCAATCAAAGAATAAAATCCATCCAGGTTCGCAAGGGTCTGACGGATGAATGGGATAGAGTCGGGATCAAGAAAGGTCAGGAATACGCAATTCTGACCGACGAACTCACCAAAGCCTGGGCTGATCATTCTGTGAAGGAATACAAACAGCTGAAAAGTCTGAAAAAAGAAAATCTTCGCGATAACATGAGTGATATTGAGCTGATCTTCAACATGTTGGCAGAGGCTTCTACCAAAGAGATCTCCGAAACAGAAAACCCGGATGGATTTCAAGAAAGCAAGCAAGTTGCACGCCGTGGGGGAACCATCGCGGGTGATGCCAGAAAAGCGTTGGAAAAGCAGACCAACAGAAAAGTCATCACCCCGAGCAATGCAAAACAAGCCAAACAGCTTGACTCAGGCTTTGCGAAGGACTCAAACGAATAGACTGAATGACGCAAAACTTTGACAGGCGCGCCGGACAACAACCGTTATCCTTCACCTTTCATGACATACTCGAATGCCGTTTATAATTCTTTCATCACAGTTCAATAGAGGTAAAGATGACAAAGCGAGTCGGTTTACTCACAGCAGGCAGTGACAGCCCAGGCGTCAACGCGGCGATCCGCGGTTTCGGACGCTCGGCAGTCAACACTTATCAAATGGAATTGATCGGCTTCAAGGATGGCTTTGCTGGCTTGATTGAAGACCACACCATGGACATGAACGCCAGCGTTTTTTCGGGTATCCTGACCGTGGGAGGCACCATCCTCGGCACCAGCCTGAACGTCCCTTCCGCCATGCCCAATGGCAGTGAAGTCGTCGACCAAACCGAGCAAGCCCTCAAGGTCTACGAGAAACACAAACTGGATGCGCTTGTGTGCATCTGCGATCGCGCCACCCAGGAAGCTGCCTACAAACTCAGCCAGGCTGGCCTGAACATCATCACCATGCCCAAAGCCGCTGATAACGACATCCCATGCACGGATAAATGCATCGGTTTCGATAGCGCGCGCGAGATTGCCACCCAGGCCATCGACCGCCTGCATACCACCGCGAATGCCACCCACCGCGTCATGATCGTTGAATTACTGGGCAATTATGCCGGATGGCTCACGCTCGGCGCAGGTTTGGCTGCTGGCGCGGATGTGATCCTGATCCCCGAATTGCCCTACGACATGGATCTGATCGTTGAAGCAATTACCAAACGACAAAATTCAGGTAAGAATTTCTCGCTGATTGCAGTGGCAGAGCGAGCCCGCTCGCGGGAGTTGGTCGATTTCATTGAGACGTCCGCACGCCTGCGCGCTGGCAAGGACGGCAACCAGATTCGCGAACTCGAGCGTCTCGAGAATAAGTATTCGGGCCAAACCATGCTGCTTGCCCGCAGGCTCGAAGAATCCACTGGTCTGGAATCGCAGATCACCATCCTGGGTTCATTGGTCAGGGGCGGCACACCCACCGCGGCTGATCGCCTGCTCGGGACGCAATTAGCCGAGTGGAGTGCGTTGATGGTTGCGGAAGGACAATTTGGCCGCATGGCTTGCAGGCAGGATGGCGCGATGAACTCTGTCCCGCTCGAGAATGTGGCTGGCAAAGGCAAACCTATTCCCCCCGATCATGGTTGGATTCGCGGAGCGCTGCAGGTCGGCGCCACCCTGGGCGTTAAGGAGATCGTCAAACCCCTTGGCTCCCAACCAGCCTGGGATTATTAAACCTATCAGAGCCCAAATCCGAGAATCAATATTTTCTTGAGACTGCCTGACCTTTACCCCTCGAAAGACCCGCTTTGAGAGAACAAATTTGGGTCAGATTGTTGTATTTCTCGTCATTCTGACCCGAACCGGAAGAATCCTGCCTGAAATTGCGACTATCAAGAGCCAGATCTTTTGCCACGAGCCAGATGCTTCACTACGCTCAGCATGACAAGTTGTAATGTTAAGCTTCAGGAGGTCTTTGCATCAATACAAAGCGGTGTGTCCCGACTTCGTTGGGGTAAACGGACAAGCAACCCTACGTGGAAACCAGCATTATGTCATCCAGAATTGAGCTGCAGGTGCGGTGGAAGAATCTAGCCTGAAAATTGGTTAACCCACATGCCAGATAGTTCGCATTCGCTCGGCATGACGAGAAGGTAGAGGGCACTCACAATCTCACCTCGTATCTGAAATTTATCGCAACCTCCAATAATTGTCAGTTAACGACATAACAGCGGTCGGCTTGATCGTTTTTATATCTGACTACTAATAGGTAATTACTGTTCCGCGACTGCTTCAGATCCCTCTCTACCTTTGTATAAGTGGGAGGAAAATAGATTGAGTCTCAACCTCCCAGGTGACCTGGGTGGTATCTCCGTCCTCATCTGATTGTGATAACAGACCATACGCTCCTTTTACTAGCGGGTTGCCAAAGATTGCTGTCCACTGTCCTTCAATCGCGGTTGCGGGAATGCTTTCCGAGGTATCCCATCTGTCCACAGTTAAACTACCATTATTTGCCAATCCTGAAATTGAATTAGCCGTTAGGTTATAATCTGTCATCTGCAGATCAATTACGGTGTGTTCCTTGAAATAGTCACCGCTCTCAACCCTGATTAAGGTGTCTTTGGGAAGCAAATCAGGCGAGTCATAAGTAAAAGAGCTCGAATTATTCTCGATAACCGCAACCTGCACGTTATTGACAAAAATCGTTTTAGGAAGATCATCTGGCCATCCAGTGCCCCTGACCGTACTGCCATTGGATTTATCAATAACCACCATCGGGTTAGGAATTTCCCACTTTGAGTAAGTCTTATCACCCTCAGCGTCTGCTTGCATGAGTTGCCCATAACTGCCTGAGACAAGAACCGCATCAAAAATCGCTGTCCATTGGCCGTCTGGCGCAGTTGTGGGAACGCTTTCAGAATTATCCCATCGGTCTACAGTTAAAGCACCGGTATTCGCAACACCGCTGATTGAATTGCTTGCCAAATTGTAGCCAGTCATACGCAGGTCTATGACGGTATGCTCCTTAACATAACTGCCACTCTCCACCCTAACCACCGTCCCGGCAGGAAGAGGGTCTTCAGGGTAATAATAGAAATAGCTCGAATTATCATTGATAACCGCAACCTGCGCGTTATTGACAAAAATCGTTTTAGGAAGATCATCTGGCCACCCAGTGCCCCTGATGGTACTGCCATTAGATTTATCAATAACCAGCATCGGGTTGGGTATTTCCCAACGATTGTATGTGCTGTTCCATTTGTCATCGTATTGGAAAAAAAATCCCTTAGTGCCTTTGGCAAGCTGACCCGTTAAGGGGGTTGACCAGTTCCCAGATTCGTCTGCTGTCGCTATGGCTCCATCGCCCGAACCGTCCAAAAAAACAAAGACATCACCGGGATTAGCAGTACCTGAAATCGAATTCTCGGCCAGGTTGAAATTAGTTAACCTCAAATTGATGACGGTATGTTCACGAACCCACGAACCGCAAGTTAAACTAATCGATTGTCCCAACTTGATATCAAATTCAGGATGGCTGTATGAGTCAAACCGCAACTCTCCAACGCCGTTTGCTTGGCTTGACCATCTCACATCAGGGTATCCCTCAAAAGCCGCAGTGACCTCCCCGTACGCTGGCCAGCCTGAACCTTCGATATAGTCATTATAGGGATGAACCGTAAAACTTGGATTTGGCACATTCCAATAGTATGTCGTCCGGTCATAATCTGCCTCCTCACTGTAGGCAGTCCCTATGTCCCCAGGCTCTAATGCAGGGTATATAAAAGACCAATTCCCATTGCCGTCTGGGGTAATCATCTCGGTTGAAGCGTTGTTTTTCTCCAAGAAGAACGAACTTGATGTGGAGGTGCCAGAAACCGTTTCGGTATTGTCGTCAACACTGTTAATGGCGATATCTGCCACTGTCATCGACTTGGTAATCACACCATCAGTGACGCTTATGGTTGTGCCAGGTGTGAGCTCGACGCTGGAATAGTAAGAGAAGGACCCACCCCAACCGACAGTAAGGTTATCTTGGAATGTTCCAATGGTGATGGTGAGCGCAGCGTTTTCTGGCCAGCCAGAGCCATAGACTTGCTTCGCTTGTGGTCGTGCTTCAATATTGGGCATATTAAGGGTTGCCTCAATCAGGGTCTCACTCCCCTCTAAATCAGCTTGCTTGATCAATAAAGATGTCCCTCTAGGAATCTGAATTGTAAAGCTGGCCACCCACTCGCCATTCGTTGCATCAACAGATTGTTCTTCCGGATATCCCCATGGATCCAATGTGACAGCTAATTGTCGGTCCTCAGCCCAGCCTGTAACAGTTCTTGTAGTGGGATCGAAGCTTTTGACACCTAAATTGAGAATGGTGTGTGATTTAGTAACGCTCGTCCCTTGCAACGTAACCAGGCTGCCAACGTCAAAATTCAGTGTGCATTCATACTGATAGCCATCAAAATACACCGTACCATTACTGTCAGCGGAATTCGGCAGAACACAATCACCGTTTGTCAGTGTCACGGATTCGTATGGCTCCCAACCTGAGCCCACTATTCCAAGCCCCCACTGATATTTCTGGACAGAGATGTAAGGTCCTGTGGCCTCGTTTGGCTTTGCGAATTCCAAATCCAGGGTCGCCCTCTCAGGTCGTAAGGGGATTTCCACCGCTTCAGGAACCTTTTGAACCTCAAGAAACACAAGCCTGGATTCGGCAGTTTGGCCATCTGAACCAACCACCGCTACCTTGAGGCTATCCATCTCCCTAAAGTCATCGGCTGGTTTGTAAATCACTTCAACAGCGCCACCGGCTGGATTAAGAAAAACCTCACCCTGGAATGGACTCTCCGCTATCCTCCAGGTCAGACCCACGGCTTCCCCCCCAATCGCGTTCAGCGTAACCCGTTTAATCGCTTCCCCGTCCAATCGGATGTTCAGAGACTCTCCCTGGGCGATTCTCAACGTGGGGCGATCTTCAGCAGGCTCAACCAACGGCTTATTTACAGTCATCGGCTGATCCACAGTTTCGTGGTTGAGTTGATTTGAAGGCGCTCGTAAATCCCGCGCCAGAGTGAGAGGCTCGTCCAGGTCAACAAAGTCAGCTTTGTCTTCGATAAGGACATGGAAGCCAATCCGATTCATCTTCCCTTGCATGTCACTCACTCGAATCGCAAACCTGTCTGTCCCGCTAAACCCCTCTGCAGGCAGGTAAGTTATACTCGCCTGTAAATTGGCCTCCGCAATGTCGATGCTTCCATCAGCAGCCGGTTCAGCTACCTCCCAGACAAAAAAAGCTCCCTCCTGAGGGGTTTTTACATGCAAATCGAACGATATCGGTTTGCCAGCGAGGGTTACAAGTTCGATGTGGTCACCTTCAACTATCTCCAGTTGATTCGGCGGGGAATCAATCTGGTTAACTGGCTCAGCCATTACTCCCCTTTGGGGTAACATGCTGGTGATCATAACGATGATGAGGAAGATTGAGAACGACTTGACCACGCCTTTGTGGTGCACAACAGAAAACATACTTGCCCCTCCGTAATATAGATTTCTGATGAATACAAAAAACAACAGTTAAGAAGAATTATAGGACTATTGTCCAATAATTGGTGAGTGTTTTTAACTAATTTACAAAAAGAAGCTTATTACTTCGAATAATAATCCTTGCGAATCTGCGGGTCGCGGGCCATGCCAGCCTCAATCAGCTCCATCAAATTATCAAACAAATCCTGCGTCAACGGGTCAAACGCGATGTCCACGCTGCCATCCTCGATCGATTTAGCCTTTTCCCCCATCCTCAGGATCAGGTACCGACTGATTTGCTGGTGCACCGAAGTCAGATAAAACGCCGCCAATTCGATATCAACCCAAGGGGCGATGTCATCATGCATGACGCCTTGCATCAGAAACTCTCTGAACCTCGCAACCGGGTCATTGGCTCCTTCCGATTCTGCCATCGCAGGCTCAGGGAGCGGCCCGTCCGAAAAGGCTTGTCGCTCGATTGCTGCCAGCTTCGGATAACGCAACTCGAACATCACCGCCACCTGGATCATCCATCTAAGGTACCCAAAGGTATCCATGCTCATCGATGGAGGGGTCATCTTGCTGACCATCTCAATTTTCGTCTTTTGAGCGATGCTTAACAGATGCTGATGTAGGTCGCGCTTGTCGGAGAAGTATTGGTAGAAAGATCCTTTGGCGATCGACGCCTGGGCGACAATCTTCGAAATTGACACGCTCTGGTACGAGTTTTCCGCAAATTCATGGATGGCTGCCTCTTCGATCAAGGCGCGTTTGGCATCAAGCAGATTGGTATAAGTTTTAAGTGGCAAGAATGTTCTCCTATTGTTATGACTGAGCGGTCATATTGTAAGTGAACGCCACTCCACTGTCAACACTTCGTGCAATTTCCACCCAAAAAGATGAATGAAAAGGTTGTTGTTGTTATCGCTTATAATCACCCAGTGACTATGGTGACCGTGTTGATGGTTGCGAGTGGTTGCAGCCATACTGCGTAGGGATAATAGATAGACAACTCGATGAAAAAACTTTCTCTATTCAATGTTCTTGTTGTGCTCTCAGTGCTCGAAGGGGTAGTGGTTTTATTGTTCACCAGGTTCAGGCCAACACACGCCATAGATTACAACTTGATCAATGTTTCCTGGACGATTCTCGCCCTTATTACCTTGCTGATCATCTCTGGTTTATTGGTTGTTCTGCACTTTCGCGATAGGGTGATCAACTTTCTGGAATCGCGATTTTTCTCAAGTCAGGCGAATAAGGTCATTACCGCGATTGGTGTGATTTCGTTTTTCTTATTATGGGCTGCGATCTTTTTTCCGCCCAACTACTTGCATAATTATCAAGAAGTCTTTAAATCCATCAGACCCATATTTATTTGGTTGGAACTCATTTCGCTGCAATCTGTGGTTTATCTCAAAATCACCAGGAAAACCTTCAATTCATCCATAGAAAATCCAGGCGTCGATTCCAAGACCCTGGCTTTTGTCTTCATTCCATTACTACTGTTCTGGGTGCTGATTTCGATGACCAAAGTCGGCTTGGTGATGGACACGCCATTTTGGAACGTCCCCGGGATTCCCCTCAGCATAATCCAGTTCCTGGGTATCGTGCTGTCCATATTGCTGGGTTTAATCTTCTGGCCACAAGAAAATCAAGTAAAACCTTCTTGGCGAAAGTTTCTTGTGGTATTCGTGCCGCTTTGCATTTACCTGATTGCCGTTCTCGTCTGGGGTTCAACCCCGATGGAGAAACACTTTTTCTCGCTCACCCCAACCGAGCCCAACCTGCAGCCTTATCCATATTCAGACGCCCGCTACAACGACCTGGGGGCGATCTCGATCCTGATGGGCAAAGGGATCTATTTCCACGGTTACACCGACAAACCGCTCTACATGGTTTTTTTGGCAATTCTCCATGCTATCACAGGTAGCGATTACAACTTGCTCCAATGGGCACAGATTTTCGTCCTGGCGCTCGCGCCGGTTTTCCTTTACCTGTTTGGTAAAAAGAGTTTTGGCAGCCTCTTTGGAATGGTCGCCGCCGCAATGATGATCTCACAGCAACGAAATGCGATTTTTCTGACCTGGAAGGTGGCTTCGGTCAACCCAAAACTGCTCATGTCAGAAATGCTTACATTTCTGGGGATTGTACTCGTGGTTTGGCTGCTCTTTCAATGGATGCGAGCTTCTGAGACCAAAAAAGTCTTTCTGCTTGGCGGTCTAATTGGGGCACTCTCTCTGGTCAGGGTAAATCCTATCTTTATTGCTCCCGT
>JBASOE010000018.1:0-8937 GCA_049657925.1 Anaerolineaceae bacterium | reverse complement strand
TCTAAATAGGTCTTCCTTTTGAGTTCTTCTTGGGTCATTCTGATTGTCCATTTCATGTAGTTAATTGTCATGCCTTTTAGGACATTTCTAATTTGCTACTTTAGGACATTATCATGTTGCCACTACACACATGCAAGCAATTGCTTGCGAATTCTCGCCCCTGTGATATACTCATCAGGCTTTGGCAAGCGCCAAAGACACTATTACACACGTCTGGTATAGACCCTCCCGCGTGCCTTCGGGTTCGGAGCGGTCGCAAAGCCAGGCGGAGGCATAACGCAAAGGAGTTAACATGCCCGCTGTTTCTATGAAAGCGCTCCTCGAGAGCGGCGTCCACTTTGGACATCGAACCAATAAATGGAATCCCCGCATGCGTCCGTATATCTTCACCGAACGCAATGGAATCCACATTCTTGATCTGCAACAAACCGTCAAACTACTCGACGAAGCCTTCAACAAGGTTCGTGACACGGTAGCGGCTGGCGGCACCATCCTGTTTGTTGGCACCAAGCGTCAGGCGCAGGAAACCATCGAAGAAGAAGCCAAACGCTGCGGCATGCCCTTCGTCAACCAGCGCTGGCTGGGCGGAACCCTGACCAACTGGGTCACCATTCAGCAACGAATCGTTGAGCTCACCCGCTTAGAGAAATTGATCGAGACCGGCGAAATTAACCTATTGACCAAAAAGGAAGGTTTGCTGATCGGTCGCGAGATTGCGCGCCTGACCACCCGTCTTTCCGGTCTGCGGGACATGAAAAAGTTGCCTGACATGGTTTTCGTCGTAGACATTGAACGCGAAGCAACCGCTATCAAAGAAGCAGTCGTCAAAGAAATCCCACTGGTGGCAATGGTTGACACTAATTGCGACCCAGGTACGATTGATTATGTGATTCCTTCCAATGATGATGCCATTCGGGCGATCAAGCTGCTGGTTGGCCGCATTGCTGATGCAGTCATTGAAGGCAAATCGATGCGCAAGGATGTCGAAGAAGAAACTCCTGAGACCGAGATTAAATCCAGCATCTCCCGCAAGATCGACCAAGAAATTGACCTGGCCGACGAGGACTTGTTAGGGGATTCCACCCGTGCCAAGATCGTTTTCGAGAAGCCAGTGGTTGACGAAACTGTTGCTGGCGATACCGAAGCAGCCTAATTACTTGCTGGCCAGGAGGATAAAATGGAAATCACAATTGATATGATCAAAGAACTGCGCGAGAAATCCGGCGCCGGCATCATGGACGTCAAGAATGCTTTGCAAAAGGCTGATGGCGACATGGACAAAGCACTCGGTGAATTGCGCGAAAGAGGTATGCAAAAAGCCGAAAAACGTGCTGACCGCGAAGCTTCGGAAGGCCGCGTTGAAGTCTACGTACACAGCGAAGGTCGCTTGGTAGTGGTCGTTGAGGTCAACTCTGAAACAGATTTTGTTGGAAAGTCAGAAACCTTCCGCAACCTCTGCCACGAACTCGCCCTGCAGGTCGCTGCCGCCCAGCCGAAATACATCTCTGAAGCGGACATCCCCGCTGAAGTGATCGAAGCTGAGAAAAACCTAATCATTACCCGCGTCCGTTCTGAAGGCAAACCCGAAGCGATCATCCCCAAGATCGTGGATGGTTTCATGAAGAAATACATGGATGAACATGTATTGATGAACCAGAAGTACATCAAGAATGAGAGCCTTACTGTCGCTGACCTGATCAACGAACGTGTGGCCGCACTTGGTGAAAAGCTGGTCGTTCGCCGCTTTATCCGCTGGGAATTGGGTGAAACCACCCGTCCGACTGAACCAACAGCAGAGTAAATGATAGAATCAGAGCCAGGCATCCCCTGGCTCTCTTTTTGACTGATCGTGAAACGCAAATACCAATACAGATTATTGTTTGGGAGGTTGAATGTCAGAAGCTAACTCAGAATTGAAATACAAACGCATCTTGTTGAAAGTCTCCGGCGAGTCGTTGGCCGGGCCTACGGAGGTTGGGATTGACCCCAAGGAAGCCACTAACGTGGCCGAGCTGATTAAACGTGTAAGCGAGTTGGGTGTGGATGTCGCGATCGTGATTGGCGGCGGCAACTTGTGGCGCGGTGCAACCGGTGAAAATAAGGGTATGGATAGGGCAACCGCGGACTACATGGGCATGCTGGCCACAATGATGAACGCGCTGGCGCTCATGGACGCGCTGGAGAAGATTGGCGTGGTCACGCGTGTCATGTCCTCAATTGAGATGCGCACTGTGGCTGAACCTTACATTCGCCGGCGTGCCATCCGCCACCTTGAAAAAGGTCGTGTGGTCATCTTTGGTGGCGGTACGGGAAATCCCTACTTCTCCACCGATACCGCGGCGGCTCTACGCGCCACCGAAATTGACGCGGATGTAGTTATCAAAGCCACCAAGGTTGACGGTGTGTACGACAGTGACCCGAAACTGAACCCACAGGCAGTCAAATTTGATAAGCTCACTTACCTTGAGACGCTCGCCCGGCGCATTGAAGTCATGGATGCTACCGCGGTGACTTTGTGCATGGATAATGATGTGCCGATTTTGGTGCTCAATCTGTGGGACCAGGAAAGTCTCATTAGAGCCTTAAAAGGCGAGCCAGAAGGCACGCTGATCAGTCACGAAGCTTAATCAAGAAAATGTGTCCAAAAGCCAGATTTTTCATCTGGCTTTTTGTAAGGAGCGCAATATGGAAATTAGAGTGACCCGACCGCATTTCCCTGAAGGGTATGTGCCCAATCCACAGGGTATCCTTGACTGGTCATACGTTGAAGAACGCATGCGGAACTCCCTGAACTATTGGATCGGAACCGCAGACAAACTCGGAACTCCCCACATCATACCAGTATGGGGGGTGTGGCTTGAGAACCGATTGTATTTTGATGGCGACCCCATGACCCGCCACATCCGGAATTTGCAGGAGAATCCCAGGGTGACTGTCAACCTTGAGAGCGGTTCTCAAGTGGTTATCCTGCACGGAAGGGCAAAAGTACTCAAAGCCTTTGGTGAGCTTGGGCGACAATTGGCAGAGTTATATGGCCAAAAATACGCCGGCATGGGTTATGAACCCGAGCCTACGCAGTGGGAACGAGACGGTATTGTGGAAGTAACCCCCAAAAATGTATTAGCCTGGTCGGAGTTTACGACCGACCCTACCAAGTTCACCCTAACCTTCTGAAAGATAGTTAGTAACTATGAAAGCCAGGGTTGCTTCTTGGCTTGTTTGTTGCAGGGTGTACACGGGGTGGTCAGGCACTGGTCTGAAAGTGTATGATGTGCCCATGAAAACAAGACTGCTCTACCCTTTATTGATAATTGCGTTGCTCAGTGCCTGCAGCAACCCAACCCCTACCCCTGTTGTTGTTCCAACACCACAAACGACCGAATTGGTTGTGCCAACGGTGATTGTTGAACCGATTCCCCAAGAGAAAGCTGCCACTTCTGGGCTGACAGAGGCTGTGCCTCCGAGTGCTACAATGGAGCCTGTTCCGCAAGAGCCTGAAGTCATTGCTGAAAACCTCAATTTCCCCTGGGAGCTGGCCTTTTTGCCTGATGGGGGAATTCTGGTGACGGAGCGCCCGGGTAGCTTGATGCTGTTGGAGGGGAATGGTGAACGCATCCCGGTAGAAGGCATCAGACATATCGGTGAAGGCGGCTTGTTGGGCATGGCTTTGCACCCAGGTTTCGCTTCGAATGGTTGGATTTACTTGTATCTGACCAGCACACAGGGGCTTAACATTGTCAATCGTGTGGAGAGGTATGTTTACAAGAACCATACCCTGAGTGAACGTGTGTTGATTTTGGAAGGTATCCGCGGAGCGGCGATCCACGATGGTGGGCGGATCAAATTTGGACCGGACGGAATGCTCTATATCACCACGGGTGACGCTGGGGTGACTTCACTTTCTCAGGACCTAAGCAGTCTCAATGGCAAGATTCTTCGGGTTGAGGATGATGGCTCCATCCCCGCTGACAATCCTTTTGGCACAGCGGTGTGGAGCTATGGGCATCGCAACCCACAGGGACTGGCCTGGGACAGTCTGGGTAGGCTTTGGGCGACCGAACACGGACCCAGCGGCGCCGAGAGCGGACAGGATGAAGTCAACCTGATAAAAAAGGGTCAGAATTATGGATGGCCGGTGATTAGAGGGGCAGAAGTGCAGGAAGGCATGGTCAACGCGGTGATCGAGTCAGGCACTCGTGATACATGGGCGCCTTCAGGGGCGGTCATTGTCAACGATGTGCTTTACTACGTCGGGCTAAGGAGTCAAGGGCTCTACAAAGTGCCCCTCGAGGGAATGAGCCTGGAAAAACTCGAGGTGTTGTATAAGGGAGAATACGGCCGACTCCGCAATGTTGTTTTGGGTGCGGATGGTCGTTTGTACTTGATGACCAGCAATGGCAATGACGCGGATAAGGTCATTGCCGTGCCAGTGCCTTAGTTTGTTAGTTTAATAACGAGGTTGCCCAGGCTGCGGCGCGTTCGAGTTCGCCAGCTTTGAGTGGTCCTTCGCTGGCTTCAACGAAGAATCCTTCCGCTGGTTTTACCACCTGGAATCCTTTGGCGCTCAGTTTTTTCTGCATCCAGGGTGCTGCGTAACCCATCGCATTGACAAAACGCATCATGAGGTTTTTTGTGTCGCGGGTATCCATGCGGGTGTCAAACACCGCCAATTTCGCCTGTCCCAGTTTGCTTGATGTTAACTTTTCCACCCATGCGATCATGTTGGGTGTGGGCTTAAAAGCCCTGGTAGGAGAACCGACGACAATTAGGTCTGCTCCCGAAAGCATGGACTCGTCCACCTTATCCACCTGAACAGCTTCGGTTTTAAGTGAATCGGCGATTTGAGCGGCGATCTTGGCGGTATTGCCAAACACTGAGTCATACACAACTATGGTTTTCATTATCCTCCTAATGAAATCGGTCTTTTTCACGAAGCCAGAGCAGCAACGCGGAGAGCGTGAAGCCGTCCGTGGTCTCGTGTTGATCAATAATTTGTTCAATTTCAGAGCGGTTACGCCAACAAACGGCGCTGACTTCGTGAATGTCAAAATCTTGAACTTTTTCCCCAGCCAGGCAGAATACGATGTGAAACACTTTGTCTCCGCTACCGTTTTGGGGGAAGTAAGTGTAGACCAAGCGGTGATCGTAAGAATCGAAGCCGGTTTCTTCGCGCACTTCGCGTCGGGCTGCCTCAATAGTACTTTCACCGCTTTCAACACCTCCTGCGGGAAGTTCCCACTCATTCGTTTCGGAAGTGTAGCGCTGTATCTTCGCAAATACGACCCGACCTTGGGCATCTTCGACTACAGCTGTTACTGCTTCCTGTGGGAAATGGAGCATGTGGTAATCCTCGATGACCTCTCCCTGAGGCATACGTACTGTATCAACGTAGAGGTTGACCCAACGGCTTTCGTGAACAACTTTTCTTGCCAGACGTTCCATATTTTGATCCGCCTTTTAATGAACCACAGGTCATGCCTGCCGGTGGAAGTATCATAATTCAATTATGCGAGTAGTTTGCCGATTTGCTCTTGAAGCTCATCGGTACGCCGCCTGATGCCTTCGAGAGAAACTGCTTCGCGGTCGACCTCATCCTGTTCAGCTTTGACATAGTCAGTATAGGGCGAGACATGCTCGCGCAAGCGTTTGACCGCGCCACTGAACTCGATGTTGATGGTTGTTTTGAGGGTTTGCATCAGGCTCTTGCGCAACTCCTCCATTTTGAGTTTAAATTGCTCTTTGGCTTGCTTTCGGCGATAGGGGATCACAAAAAAGCCCAGAATGGCAAGTGTGCTTGCGGCGACGATGCCGGTCACGTCCAGAGCGCGCGAGGTGATAATGGTTGCCACCAACGCGCCAATCCCCAAGGCGCCAACCTCAAAAAGTGCGGTTTGGGCGATAGTATCTCTGACCAATCCATTTAACTCGTCCGCTTGCTTTTGATGATCATAGCTACTGACGATGGACTTAATCGTTTCTCCAACACTTTTGACCAACTCCCCCCGCTTACTGGTTTGTGGGTTTTCGACCCCGGAAGGGAGCTCCTTTGGACTAGTAGCCTGGCGGCGCTCGATCATACCCGCTACCTGGTACCAGGTATGCATGTCTTTATCGATCAGCCAGTCGATCAGCGCGTGAACCTTATCATCAATCTCCTGAGAGATATTTGAGCCAACTTCCTTCTCAAATTTTGCCCGGACTTTTTCGGATTTGGCAAGGGTGGTGATGTTGGAAAGCTTGAAAGTGTTGTCGAAGAATTCCTGCCCACGCAATTCAAAGCGCTGAAGAACTGTCTCGACCTCCGCCAAACGCGGTGCTATTTCGGATTGAAGTTCTTTCTCATAATTGTTGATCGTTTGGTCAATCGATTCGACCAGCTGGCTATCAGCTTCCAGGTCGTTTTTTTGGACAAGATTATTGGCGATTGCCTGATCATTGACGTTTGTGAGCACACCGAGAGGGTTGCGCAGCTTAAGCTCGAGGCGTTTCTTGTCGTCAAGCGTAAGGGTGATGTAGTTTTCCAGCGCGGCAACCCCGCTCACCGTCCAAAGATGTGCCTTGACGGCGGCATCTGTGGCTTGGGTGGCTTTTTGGGCTAACCTGGCCGAAACCATAAACAGCACCGGCTCTTCGCCAAGGATCTGCCGGGCAGCGTCAAGGACGAAGGTGCGCACTTCTTCGATCGAACGATCAGTCTCAAGAATGTCCATCTTGTTGACCACCAGGATGACTTTTTTACCCCAAGCGATGATTTTCTTGAGAAATTGACGCTCGCTTTCGGTCATTGGGCGGTCGGAAGAGGTCACAAACAGCACCAGGTCGCTGCGGGGGACGTATTCGCTGGTCAGCACTTCATGTTCGCGAATTATGGCGTTGGTACCAGGCGAATCAACGATGTTGAGGTGTTGCAACAAGGGCAGAGGATGGGTGTAGATGGCGAAACCTTCGTTGACGATCTGTTCAGCTTCAGTTTCACCATACCGCACCAGGGTCACGCGTGCGGTGGTTGGCGTAACACCTTCTCTGAGCACCCTGGCGCCGAGCAGTGCGTTGATCAGGGCACTTTTGCCAGCGTTGAACTCCCCGACTGCTACCAGGAGGAAGAACTCATCCAATTGCATGATCGCTTGTTGGAGCGTGTCGGTGAGTTCGTTGGGAAGTTTGAGTTCCAAAAGCGTTCGCAGAGACTCGTTGAGGGTCTGTTTCTCGCCCTGAAGGAAGAGTAATTGATCGTTAGTGAGCAAATTTTCGCGCATAAGAACTCCTGGCCGCCAGATATTAAGCAGCCTCATTGCCTAATTATACCTTTGGGGAAGAAGCAATTTTCTTTAGTGAAGGTTTTGTGGTTAGTTGACATCCCCCAGGTAGATGGGGTGGCCGGCTGGAAGCCCAGACTGGATGATCGGGATGATCGCTTTTGGGTATAGGTTGATCGAGTCAAGCTGGTCTATTGGCACCCAGACAATCTCGATCTGACCTGGGTCTGGGATGAGGCCCTGACAAGGCACGTTGTCGTCTTTGATCGAACAGGCGAAGTAGAACTCCACCTGGTGGACATGGGCTGCTTCGTTGGCGAACTCGTGATTATCCGAAAAGTATTCGCGCAGAAAAATTAATTCTCCCACCTTGACTTTGGAATTGATCTCTTCAAGGCATTCGCGTTTGAGGGCCTGAGCAAGCGTCTCTGACTTCTTCTGCCCGCCGCCGGGCACCACCGCGTAACCGCCCTCTGAACTGGTCTTGCGAATCACTAAAAGATGGTTATCACGAATGATGATGGCTTTAGCGGAGTTGCGGATGCGTTTGGTCATGGGTGGGCTCGATTAATAGTAGATACTTAGCATTCTACACCTGTTTTTGATCCAATATTGAGGCAATGCGAACTGAATTTGTGGCTAACGGGAATGTATAATTCAGAAGTCATAATCAATTGTCACGAGGGACTACCATGTTCAATGAAGCCAAGATTTGTGTCATCATCCCAGCCTACAATGCTGCTCAAAGTATCACTGAGGTTATCGACACTTTACCCGAATGGGTGGATCAGATCATCGCAGTGAACGATTGCAGCAAGGATGATACCCTGGAGGTTTTGCGAAACATGAGCGAGCCACGTCTAAAGGTGATCTCTCACGAGAAAAATCAAGGCGTTGGTGGGGCGATGAAAACGGGATACGCAGAAGGTGTTAGTGGAGACGCGGACATCTTCGTCAAGATAGATAGCGATGGGCAAATGGACCCTGATCAGATCCATCGATTACTTAACCCAATTATTGCCAAAGAAGCGAATTACACCAAGGGCAATCGATTCTTGCAAACAAAACAACTCAAAGCCATGCCCCCTCTGAGGCGATTGGGCAACTTTGTCATGTCGTTTTTTAGCAAGATCGCAACGGGATTTTGGAATATCTTCGACCCAACCAATGGATTCACAGCCATTTCAAGGCAGGCTCTTGAACTCATCGACTTGAGTCAGCTGGATAATGGATACTACTTTGAAACAAGCTTGCTGGAAGCATTGTATCTTGTTAGAGTCCCGATTAAAGATGTCAGCATGCACGCCATCTACAAAGGCGAAAAGAGCTATTTATCTGAGTCGAAAGTGTTGGTTCAGTTTCCGATAAAGATGATCGCCACTTTTTTTAACCGCATTCATCTGACCTACTTCATGCAAGACTTCAACGCAGTGTCGATTTTTCTGGTTGTTGGCTCAATCAGCCTGCTGTTTGGTTTCTTCTGGGGCGTTGTGCAATGGCGCATTGCTTCATTGGCCAATACCCCCGCTTCTACCGGAACA
The DNA here is from genome assembly GCA_049657925.1 of Anaerolineaceae bacterium. GTDB lineage: Bacteria > Chloroflexota > Anaerolineae > Anaerolineales > Anaerolineaceae > Mesolinea. The sequence goes on along the minus strand of JBASOE010000018.1, from coordinate 140 downwards.
GTGATGATAGCAGTTTTACCCATCTTCCTTGGCATTCAATTGCTGCTGGAAGCACTTGTCTTGGATACACAAAACACCCCCAGAGACTTTATTGAGAAGGAATAGTTGACCCTTTGTCATAAATGAGTCTCCGCTTGTCT
>JBASOE010000017.1:0-30805 GCA_049657925.1 Anaerolineaceae bacterium | reverse complement strand
TTCTATCAGCTATGAGCTATCACCTATCTATTTGATTTTCGCTTGACCGCCTTCGAGGTTGTGGTAAGATTCTTTTCCACTCGCCGGAGTGGCGGAATAGGCAGACGCGCACGACTCAAAATCGTGTACCGTGAGGTATGTGGGTTCGATTCCCACCTTCGGCACAACAGCCCCAGTGAAAACCAGGGCTGTTTTTTTGTTTAATTATAAATATTCTAACAGTCAACTATTGATTATAGTGATATACTAATCACCAATATCTTATAAATGTCTTGAAAGTTTGGCGCCGAACCCAGGGACCCGGTGCGAGAAGGATCGTCAGTGATAGCGGAGCAGATCAGCGGCGATCCTTTTATTTAACCCCGTCAAAGAATACGACACTTACTCCATCGCCACCTTCTTTTTCACCGCCAATTTCCCAGCGCTTCACTTGCGGGGAATCCTTCAACACCTGGCGGATAGCCTGGCGCAGCACGCCCGTGCCCTTGCCGTGAATGATGCGACCGTAGGGGATGCCTGCCAGAAAGCCTTGCTCAAGGTAATTCTCAACCTTGTCGAGCGCGTCCTCCACCCGCATACCGCGCAGGTCTAACTCCAAACCGGGAGACGCAACCGTCGGCAAAGATGTTTTACCCATAAAGGTTTTTGCTGGTTCGGTTTTAACTTCGTTCGACTCTTGCACTTCTACTGGCCGCTTTCGTTCGAGTTCATAGGGGGTCAGCCGCAATCGCAGCGCACCTACCTGTACCTCAACTGTTTCATCTTGCACCGAGGTAATCACGCCCTCAGTCTTCAACTTGCGCACCATCACCCGCTCGCCCACTTTCAGAGGTCCACTGATCCCTTTAGCTTTGATCGGCTTGGGCTTTTTCTTGCTGACTTGGGCTTGTTTGGTCTCGATCTCCTCAAAGCGCTCCTCGAGCTCTTCCATCTTCTCGCGAGGTTCTTTGAGGCGTCCCATTTCGCGTCTCAAGCTGGCGAGCTCCGCCTTGAGCGCTTCAAGTTCGGTCTCAACCTGTTCTTCAGCTTTCTCGATGATCGTTACGTGTTCAGCTTCCATCTGTTCGAGCCGGGAATTAAGCTTGTCGCGCGCGTCCTCAGCTTCCTGACGGACGCGATCAGCAATCTCGTAGCTTTCACGGGCTAGATCGCGTTGGCGGTGAATTTCGTCGAGCAAATCCTCGGCGTGCAACTCTGCGGGATTGAGTTCGCGTCGTGCGGCGTCAATGATCTCTTTTTTTAAACCCAGTCGTTCCGCAATAGCCAGCGCGTTGGAACGCCCTGGTAAGCCGATGGTCAGGTTGTAAGTAGGCCTAAGGGTTTCGAGATTAAACTCGAGGCTGGCGTTGATGGCGCCTTTGGTGGTATGGGCGTAAGTTTTCAGATCAGGGTAATGGGTGGCGACGATGCAGGTAACACGATGCCCGATCAGGTCGCTGAGCACAGCCTGCGCCAGCGCGCTGCCTTCCTGGGGGTCGGTGCCCGAACCGAGCTCGTCCAGCAGCACCAGCGCACGGTGATCAGCATGCTTGAGGATGCGCACCAACTGGGTGATGTGTCCGGAGAAGGTCGAGAGCGACTGTTCGATAGACTGCTCGTCGCCGATATCGGCAAAGACGTCCCGAAAGACCGACAGGCGCGAACCTGAGCGGGCTGGGATCTGCAAGCCGGATTGTGCCATCAGCACCATCAAACCAACCGTCTTGAGTGTCACCGTTTTACCGCCGGTATTGGGTCCGGTCAGCACTACCGCGAAGGTTTCTGGGTCAAGTTCCACGTCGATAGGCACGGCTTTGGCTTGATCCAACAACGGGTGCCTGGCGCGGATTAACCGAATGAAGCTGCCTGGATGATGCTCAGGAGGTCGGGGATCAAAAGCGACCAACTCTGGCTCGGAGGCGCGCAAGTCTTCGGCATAGCGGGCTTTCGCCAAGGCTATGTCAAGTTCAGTCATGGCGACAGTGGTGGTGTTAAGGCTCTCAGCATTGTCTGCGACGCGTTGGCTGAGGGCGCGCAAAACCTTGAGGATCTCGTCTCGCTCCGCTAATTCAAGCTCTTTGTATTTGTTATTCCACTCGACCACCGCGATCGGTTCAACGAACAAGGTCGCCCCCGATGCGCTTTGGTCGTGTACCAGCCCCTTTAGCTGCCCCTTGAACTCTGCCCGCAGCGGCAGCACGTAGCGGCCACCGCGCTGGGTGATCAGCGTTTCCTGCAGCATATGATTACTGCGTGGGTCGTTGAGGTAACGCGAAAGGCGTTCCATCAGTCGGCTGTAGGTCACTTTTTGTTCAGAGCGGATCTTGGCAAGGGCTTCAGACGCCGAATCGAGCACCTCCCCATGGTCGTTAATGGTGCGGCTGATCTGGTCAACCAGTCCAAGCCCGTCACTAAGCCCTTCCGCGGCTGTGAAGAGTGCCGGCACCTGCGTTTGATGATCAACTAATACTCGGCGGGCTTCACGCGAAAGGATTAGGGTGTTGCGAACGGCGATCAGCTCAAGAGAGTCCAAAACGACGCCGTGCAGCGTGCGGTCAGTCAGGGGTCGCAGGTCCACCGCGCCGTTGAAGGTCACATCGCCAACCACGTTAAGCAAGTGACGCGCCTCACGGGTAAGCTCCTGAAGTTTCAGGGCTTTCTCGAGGTTGCTGGTCGGTCTAAGGTTAACTGCCAGTTCTGCTGAGGCGCTAAAACTGGCGAAAGCGGTCAGTTTCGCCAACACCTTATGGTATTCAAGCAGGATCAGGCTCTTTGGGTTCATGCTTGAATCTTATCACGCACCGTAGGCTTTGCAGTCCGCCTGCCAAGATACAGGTCACAGGTTTGGTCAAGCAAAACCCGAGTCCCCCCGCTCAAAACTCGCTGAATAGCATCATTGAGGCGTTCTTGCTCCTCACGGGCGAGCATGCGGAAGCGGAAGGTGGTCGAAAGCAAGCCTAAGAACTGCTCAAGTGGGTAAAGGTGCTCGCTTCGGAAGATCTGTGTACGAACGTCGGAATATCCGCGTTTAGCCAGGCTGTTCTGTTTGCGTTTGTACCGCTCAGGGTCGTGTGATAGCTCTGTCATACCAAAATTAAAGCCTTCAAACAATTTCTGCAATGCCTGGTGGGTTGGGTCATTGGGGCGATTGACAGAAAAACTGTGCCAAAACAAAGCCAACGTGCCTCCGGGTTTGAGCAGGTCGAACGCTTTTCGGTAGGCAATCCTTTTGGGCACCCAATGAAAAGCGCTGGCAGAATAGATCAGGTCGAACATTTGCGCTGGACTTTGGAAGTCCTCAAAGCGGCATTGTCTGATGGTCAATTGAGGGAAATGCCTCAGATTCTTCATAAGCTCCGCGGCAAGTTGCACCCCGGGCTCAAGCGCTTCCACGCTCAGTCCCACGGCAAGCATGGCTTGGGTGGCCTGCCCGGTGCCAGCGCCGATCTCGAGGCAGCGCGCATCAGGCTCAAGTTGGGCAAAATTGAAGATGGTCTGAAAGAGTTGCTCAGGATAACCCGGACGGTGCGCATCATAGCCTTGGGCATCCGAATCAAAAGTTTGTGCCAAACTTGCGTTCAATGGATCTCTTCAAAATGACGTGCTCTGAAGACAGTGATGAAAAAATTTTCTTCCGGGAAGTCTCCCAGCGACTCCAGCCCACAAGATTGATAGAAAGCCTTCAACTTGGTGTTACCTGCCCAACAATCCAGATAAAGCGTTTTGCCCATGTCCACTGCATATCGCAGGATCTGCTCCATCACGCTTTTACCGACCCCCTGGTTTTGCTGTAGGGGGTCTAAAGCGAGCTGGCTAAGGTATAGATTGCCAGGCTGTGCAGCTTCTACTGCCGTGTTGCTGCTCTGACGCGAAAACTTGAACACAGCCACCACCTGTTCGGCTTCAACTGCGAGAAATTGTTCCCCTGACTCGATCCCTTGCCGGATGGCATCATCCTGCCACGGGTAAATCCATTGCTTCACACCCTTCGCCAGAAGTTTATCGGTCGCTCGGTTGAGAATGTCAAGCACTGTTTCAGACTCTTGCGCCAAGGCATGTCTGATCCGGATCGTTGAGAGAGCAGCGGAGGGAAGCGTTGTCATTCCAATTCGGTGGCGACCACAGGTTCCCTTTCACCAATCGCTTTGGCGAGGGTGGGTAGGAACGGTAGCACCAAAGCCAGCAACCCAGCGAAGACCACCAATGTCAGGTTGAAGCCAATCGCGTCCGAAGCCGCGCCGCCAACCCCCAGTCCAATGCCCTGCCCCACGTTGGTGAAAGCCATAAGGATGGCAAACATCGACGCCGCGATGCGGGGGTCCACAAAGCGCATGCACAAGGCGAAGGTGACTGTTTGCGCCGCGCCATAAGCCACGCCAAAAAACATCACGAGCCCGATCGCCAGCGCTAACGCCAGCCCGGGTTTGATTAACACTGCCAACAAAACCAGGCTGATCGCCACCAAGCCCATGGTGATCAACGCGGCCCGAATGTCTTTACCGGAACGTTTTAACCAGGCTCCCACAATGCTGCCCAAAACCACCCCAACGCCCCACAGTGAGGTCACGAATCCCGCCTGAGAGAGACTGATGCCAAGTGTCTTTTCGAGGAAGGGGTTGATCAGTTGGTTAGAACCCACGATAACCATGAAAATGATTAGCCCGACCAACCCAACCGCGATCACCGGCCACTGCTTGAATGCGCTGAAGGCCTTCCAATCGAAGCGTTTCTCGGCTGGGCGTTCGTTTTCTTTGATTCCCAACACCAATGGCAATGGCAACAACGTCAGCGCCGCCAAAACCCAAAACACCGCCGACCACGAAACCTGTTCCGCCAGCAGGCCAACCAGGGAAGCGGCGATAATCGTACCGATGGCTCTACCACCGACCATGAAGCCCTGGATGTTGCCTTGCTCCGCGGCTGGGGTAGTATCCAGCGCCAAGCCGTCGGTGCAGGTGTCATAGAGCGCCATGCCGAGTTGCAGTGTGAATGCCAACGCCACGAAGCCCCAATAATGCGTGCTCGGGTTGATGGTCGGCACCAGCAACAGGCAAACGAATTGCACCACCAGGCCAATCAGGATGTAAGGCACACGGTGACCGCGCCCAAACAGGTTCACCCGGTCACTCCACATCCCCAAAAAAATCTTGAGCACGAAGGGAATCAGCGCGATGGCGCCAAAGATGCCCACGTCGGTCATGCTCAATCCACGGCTGATCAGGTAGAGCGCGTTCAGTGAGGCGAAGTAGCCCAGGATGGTCCCTTGGGTGAAGTAGAGTGAAGCAAAAAGCAAATTGCGGGTGAGTTTGTTATGATACAAGGCGGCTCCTTTTTTTCTTCAGAAGTCAAGCTGAGTTCCCAGAAGTATACTGCCAAAGGCTACGGGTGAACCTGGCGCGATGCAAGTATTCATGAGATCAAGTGAGTATAGAATCCACCAGGTTAATCATATATAGAGGGATGTTGATCAACCAACCCTCGTCCCTAAAATCTGACATAGAGGTGCGAATAGATTTTTGAGGATCGAAGCGTTGCTTGTATACCTTCAGGCTTTTTGCCTGCAGATTTTCCTCAGCTTTTACTTCTATTGGATACACTCTTCCTTCTCTTTGAATTATGAAATCAATCTCAGCCATCCCGTTTTCTGCCGACCAGTAGAACAAATCATATCTGTTATTAGAGATCAATTGCTGAAAAACATACTGCTCAGTCAGTGCACCCTTAAACTGCATGAAAATTTCGTTCCCACCTAACAATGAAATCACATCTAATTTACTCAAGGCCCCTAATAAACCGACATCCAACAAGAAAACTTTAAAGGCAGTATTAGCTTGATATGCGGTGAGGGGAGATTCTGGCTTGGTGGCTCGGAAAACTTTATGAATAAGAGCACTATCCTGCAGCCAGAGTAAAGCCAGTTCAAATTCCCGCGCCCTTGCACCTTGCTTGATTAAACCATACACATATTTTCTGTTTTCCCGAGAGAGTTGAGCTGGCATTGAGTTCCATGCTTGCCTGATCTTTGGCATCTGGTCATAAGGCGCATGCTTGGAGAAATCCTGTTCATAAGCCAAAAGCAATCTCTGTTGCACCTCCCTTACCTGTGGAGGATTCTTCGTGTCTAAATAAACCTGAACAGCTTCAGGCATGCCTCCTACAAAATAATAGGTTCGTAAAAGGTCGATGAATTTTGTCCTAAAACTGCTGATTAATGCGTAGTCCTGTGTCGTCATCAAATTGACCAATGTCTGATTGCCTGTCGCGATTAAGAATTCGATGAAATTTAACGGATATAGATCCAAAAAGTCTACCTTGCCAACCGGAAACGATGCACCCTGATGCAGCAGCACTCCTAACGAACTACCCGCCGCAAGAATGTGATATTCCGGAGCATTTTCCTGAAAATATTTCAGGGAAGTGAGGGCGGTCGGTACTTCCTGAACCTCATCAAATATAATCAAGGTCTCACTGCTGATGACCGTAGCAGATTCTATTTGTAACCCCGTAAGAATTCGCTCTATATTAAAATCATCTTTGAACAAATTTCGCATCCGCTCGTTGTTCTCAAAATTGATGTAAGCAACGTTTAGGTAATGACTCTGCCCAAAAGTCTTCATTATCCAGGTTTTTCCAACCTGCCTTGCGCCCCTGATAATTAGTGGTTTCCGTTTTGGAGATTCGCGCCAACTCTCAAGTTTTTCCAAAGCAAGTCTGAACATGGTGTACCTTCCTTTCTGAAGGATTATATCTTAGAATCACAAAAGTCACTTGACTTATGTGGAAATACACACAAAACACCAACGACTATTGTGGTAATTGACACATAACCCTGACAACTATAATAAACGGATTAGACGTGAGTTCAAGCTGATCTCTCTGCTCCAATTCTCGTCAATTTCAATTACAATCTTGTTATGTTGCTGATAAATAACATCTCCCAGCTCATCACCCTTCGGGGCGGTCCACAGCGTGGGCACAATCTTGGCTCGCTCAGTGTAATTGAGGATGGCGCTGTGCTGATCAAAGACGAAAAGATCGTCGAAGTTGGCCTGGCAGAAGACCTGCTTAAACGCTTTCCCGTCGCTGAAAAATTGGATGCGCAAGGTATGGCAGTCGTGCCTGGGTTTGTGGATCCGCATACCCACCTGGTGTGGGCAGGCAACCGCCCAGCCGAGTTTGAGATGGGCCTGCAGGGTAAAACATATATGGAGATCATGGCTGCCGGCGGTGGCATTGCCTCCACCGTAAAGGCCACACGCAACGCCAGCCTGGATGAGTTGATCGCCCAATCCCACCAGCGCGCACTCAGTGCTTTCAGGCATGGCTCCACCACCATCGAGGTCAAAACCGGCTATGGATTGGACATCGAGACCGAAATCAAACAGCTTCAAGCCATCCTCGAGATGAACAAGCTGGGTATCTACGAACTGGTGCCTACTTACATGGGCGCGCATGCCATCCCTGCTGAATTCAAAGGTAATACACCCGGTTACGTCAGATTCTTGATTGTTGAAGCCTTACCCGGGTTGGTTAACTGGTGGCGATCCCGCGCTGTCAAGCAACCGTTGCCCTTTGTGGATGTGTTCTGTGAGCAAGGCGTTTTTGATCTCAAGCAAACCCGTGAGATCTTGTTGGCGGCAAAAGCATTGGGCTTCCCACTCAAATTGCACGTCGATGAATTCGCCAATCTGGGCGGTGCTTCGCTGGCCGCTGAATTGGGTGCGGCCTCGGCCGATCACCTCGTTAAAACTTCGTCAAAAGACATCAAGGCGCTGGCAGCGACCGAAACCGTGGCGGTATCCCTGCCAGGAACGCCTTTTGGCCTGGCGCAGAGCGAATACACCCCGGCAAATGAGATCATCGCCGAGGATGGTTACCTTGCATTAGCTACCGACCTCAACCCTGGCACCAGCTGGAACGAATCCATGCAGATGATCCAGGCGATTGCTACCCGCTATATGGGGCTCACCCCCGCCCAGGCACTGGCTGCCTCGACCATCAACGCTGCCAAAGCGCTTAACCGAGACACTTTTGTCGGTTCTTTGACCCCTGGCAAGCAAGCCGATCTACTCATCCTCTCCACGCCAGACTACCGCGACCTGTCCTACCGCTACGGCACCAATCTGGTTAAAACGGTTATCAAAAAAGGCCAGATTTACCCAATCCAATGAGACTGAAAAATGACGCTTGATATCGAGACCGCCCGCCAGTGGTATTCCCAAACCGATACGGTTCATGGGTTTGACCATATTTTACGTGTTTACAAGCTTGCCGAACGCATCGCGCGAGCGGAAGGCGCGGATCTTGAAATTGTGCGCGCGGCGGTACTGCTGCACGACTCCAAAGGCGCTACAGTTGAGCAGAGTACTGACAACCGCAAGGAGCATCATATCGCTTCAGCGGAATTTGCTGAAGAGGTGCTTCAGGCTGAAGGCTGGTCACCAGACCGCATCGCGGCTGTGCAACACGCTATCAGAGCCCACCGCTTCAGACATAATGGCGAACGCCCTGAGACTCTGGAAGCGCAATGCCTGTTTGACGCTGACAAGCTGGATGTCATTGGCGCTATCGGAGCTGCCCGCACCATTGCTTATAGCACCCAAGCTGGTCAACCGTTGTGGTCGGAACCTTCCAAGCAGTTCCTGTCCAGCGGTGAAAAAGAACCTGGCGAACCCCATAGCCCCTATCATGAATACCTGTTCAAGCTCAGAAGGATTAAAGACCAGCTTTTCACCTCGACCGGTCGGGAACGTGCCGTCAAACGTATGGCATTCCTGGACAGTTTCTTCGAGCAACTTGCCGCGGAAGCGCGCGGTGAGCGCTGATAGGAAGAGTTAAAGAAGCGAGTTATCCGTTCCTCTTCAGTTGTGTTTCTGAGGTGAAGAAGCCAAAGTTGATGGGTATAATTTATCTATCATAATTTAATCTCTGAGGCTAACTTGAAACCAACATCTCCAAGTGACATGATGGCAGCAGTCAGCGACAGCATCCAACAGCGTACCGGCAAGACCCTGGACAAGTGGGTGGAAGCGGTTTTGGTCAGTGAGCTCGACCCACTGGATCAAAAGAGTGTGCGCAAGTGGCTCAAAAGCGAGCACGGTATTGCCCAGAATACCCAGTGGGCGATTGCGGATGCAGCGGCCCGGGCGGCTGGTTGGGTCAGGCCAAGTCCGGATGGCTACATCGACAGTCAATACACTGGCAAAAAAGCTGTGTTCAAGCCGATCTTTAATGCCGTGCGCGCAGCTATTATGCGCATCGACCCGTTGGTTGAATCCTACATAAAAACCGGAACCCCGGCTGATGCGGATGTGGAAAAAATTTGCGAATCACTGATTGAAATGGATTTTCTGGTTGAGGATCCGCAAACATCTTTAGATAATTACTGTTCAAACGTTGCAATGGAAGTCAGTCAAGATACGCACTTAAAGGTCGTTATTGTTGTGACAAGTGCCTGCAATATGATGTGTCCGTATTGCTATGAACACGGAATTGATAGAAATGTGCAAATCACTTCTGCTTTTATCGACAATTGTATAAATCACTTGAAAAATTATATACTGGCCAACTCAATAGAGTCACTGCATATATGTCTCTTCGGGGGAGAGCCGACTACCTTCTGGAATGGGACGATTAAATTAATGCAGAAAATTAAAAGCCTTACTGAAAATCTGCAAATAACCCTCTCATGCGACATAGTTACTAATGGTTTCCTTTTTAGTATTGACAAGGTGATAGATTTAGTACCTTTTAATCTTACTGGCATTCAAATATCGCTTGATGGTTCTAGTGCCTATCATAATCGAAGGAGGTTTACAAAACATACGCGAGACACCTATTCCACAATATTGGAAAACATTTCTGCGATTCTTTTAAGCGAATATCAAGGGAGCATTTATTTACGAATTAACATCGATTCTGTAAATATCCCTGGGATCCGTGACTGCATCTCGGATTTAGCGCAGCTTCCAAAATTTAGTAAGATTCAGCTGTCTTTTGGTTTTATAACTCCAACAATCAATGATTCAGATTCTCAAAAATTTATTAATATGTGGCAGCTCAATGAATGTGAGATGGTCAACGCGTACATAGATCTTCTCCAGTTTGCATTGGCTACCGGTTTCGATATGCCTCTTTATTACGCGTATGATAGCTTATGCATTGCCAAAACAAAGCATTCCCATGTAATTTCTCCTGATGGTAGTATACAAAAGTGTTTAAGTATGGTTGGAAGAAAAGTTGGCACAGTTTCATATGTGGGCGACAAGATTGATAGCTTTCAATTCGTCGAAATAGAAAAGCTACTTGAACCCTGTAAAGAGAGAATGTGTCCCTATATTCCTTTATGTTTTGGTGGTTGTCGATTTGATGCATTCCTATCCACAGGCGACTTTCATGGTTTTGCTTGCAGAAAAGACCTTACCGAAAGCATCAACAAGCGACTTCTATTAATACAAACGCAGACCGAATTTGAGGACATAAATTGAAAACACTTCTCAAGGTTTATGGGGGGTTTCTTCGAACCAATCGGTGGCGCATAGCGGCTTTTCTAATACTTTCCGTTGCACACAAGGTCGTGTCAATTCTCACGCCGATGGCTACCCAGCAGCTGGTTGATGCTGCAGTTTATCCAACTGCGGACCAGTCCAGCGTTTTCATGCAGGCAACGGTTCGGGCTGTCTTGCTGTTTCTGCTATTTCTATTGTTTTTATGTACGCGTTATTACATGAAAAGCCTGATCGAAATCGATGCTGATGCGCAGAAAAAGTCAGACATACTCAATAGTATCCCGCACAAAACCATGTCAGGAATTACGGAGAAATCGAGCGGATTCATTCTTCAACTGGTGTCACGTGACGTTGAGAAGTCAATTGGGCTGGTCATATACGACCTATCTGTCTTTCTGCTCAATGTTGTTTATGTAATCATCGTTTTTGTTCTACTTCTGCGCTACAGCCCGCTCCTCACATTGATTTCGTCAGTTCTCATCCCGGCCTTTGTCTGGACAACGCAACACATGTTGCCAAAAATTGAGCACGTAAATGACGAGCTTAACAAAACACGGGATTCTTTGAGCAACCAGACCGAAGAAATAGTTGCTGGAGCTGAGAGTATAAAAAGCAATAACGCCTATGGCTTCATCTCAGAACGGATAAAGAAGACGATCGTTCGCTATCGTTCATTGTCCATGAAGAGCGCGCGTCTGGACATACTATACGATCTTGTCATGATCACGGGAATCATGAACGCCGGAAATATTGTTATTTACGTTATTGGGGCTTTCCAAATTATGAAGGGAGCAATGACTGTAGGCCAATTAACTGGTTTTGCTCTGTACTTTTCTTCATTGTGGGGAATCGTGGAAGGTTTCATGGACTTCTTTAAGAACTACAGCATAAAGCAGTTATCACTAAAACGGATCGCCGAGTTTGAAGAAATCCCAAGCGAAAATCCTCATGATGAAGGTGTGACGATTGCCGGGTTCGAGTCGATGGCGCTTGAAGATGTTAGTTTCTCATACGGGCAGCATCAAGTGCTTAAAAAGTGTAACCTTGTCATTAATCAAGGTGACAAAGTTCTATTAAGTGGAGCGAATGGCAGCGGAAAAAGTACAATCGCCAAGCTCCTGGTAAACTTGATTGAGCCGCAGGGAGGCAAGGTGCTTTTGAACGGCCTTCCACTTGCAGATTATCGGCTATCCTCCCTGAGGGAGAAGATCAGGTTTATTCCATCCTCTCCCTTCCTGTTCGAAGGAACTGTGGAGGATAATCTTTTTGGCAAAGGCATGGATCTGCAACTGTTGCCCCTCCTTGCCCCCGAAACTGCCGTAGCACCCAAAGGCTCCAACCTTTCTGGCGGTGAAAAGAAGTTGCTACAACTTGAGGCGGCGCTTTCAAGCAGTGCTGATTTTTTCATTCTGGATGAACCTCTGAACTACATAGATCAAAAGTCTGTACAGCAAATCCTTTCTTACATCAGCCAGTCGTATCGCAACAAGACGCTACTGATCATCTCGCATCAGGAAGATGTATTCGATACGCTCGTTGACAGAAGACTCCAACTGCTGGGGGGGTCATGCACTGAATAGAGCGCCAGGATTTATAATTATATGTTGCAGGTAAATTGGATTACAGTTTAAAAAACCTCTTGGTCAAAAAACCTCTATTTCATGCTTAATCTTCAGCAGAAGCAAGTAGAAGATCGTTAGATCAATTAAAATAATTCTGAGGAAAACATGGGCTCACGATCCCCTACCGACATGATGGCCACGGCCAGTGTCAGCATTCAACAGCGCACCGGTAAGACACTGGATGAATGGGTAGCGGCAGTGTTGAAGAGCAGGCTTGCCCTTTGGATCAGAACGGCGTACGCAAATAGCAGAAAGTTGAAAGATTTGTTGAGGATCGCCTATGAGCAGAATTAACCCTTACGAATTTAGAAGTCCTCAGGCATCAAAGCGGCGAACTAGCAAAAAGCCAAACCTGGGCAGGCAACTTATGGTTTTGGGCATCAGCATGGCAGCAATCATTGGGTCATTCGGCTTAATTGGGTGGCTGATGGGTGGTGTTGAAGCAGCCAAAGGCGCTCTGACGTGGGGTCTCATTCTCACCTTGATGGCGTCCCCCAGCCTGGTGATTGTATTCATTGCCAACCCGCTGAGCGATTTTTCGGGTCGATGGGGAGCGCATTTATTCAAGAAACACTACGAAGCTGAGCATGTAGTGCCTGAAGAAGACGAAACACCCACAAATTTGTTGGCTATGTGAGGTTTACCTATGTCATCTGCTAATATCGTTCGCAATAACAAAACCTGGCTAATCTATATCTTCTTGTGTTGTTACGTCTTTTTCATGAACCTGCCGGGTCCGATCAATGGCTTCCTCAAAGATGAATTCCAGCTGGATTACACGCTCCTTAGCCTGCATGCCTCCGCTTTCGCGCTGGGTATCGTGCTGACCGGTTTGTTTGGTCACTTTGTCATCGACCGCCTGACTCAGTGGCAAGGTTTGGCGATCGGTACCATTGGCTTAGGCGCTGGGGGTTTGATGATCGGCTTTGGTGCATCGCCTTTTGTGACCATCGCGGGGTTGTTCATCACCGGTTTGGTGGGTACGTTGATCCTATCGATCTACCCGGCTGTTCTGAAAGAGGAAATGGGCAAGCATCAGGCGGTTGGAATCTCCGAAGCCAATATGTTTGCCTCGATTGTTGCCTCGATTGCGCCTTTGGTGATTGGGTTTTCAGCTGCGCGCCTTGGATCCTGGCGACCCGTGGTGGTGATCTTTTCGGTTCTGGTTGGTTTGCTGGGGTTATGGCTAATTCTCGACAAGCGGGTCAACCACAAACCTATCGTTGTTACAGACGAAGGGGTAAGGCAAAAGGGACGACTGCCACGCAAGTTTTGGCTCTATTGGATCAGTCTGGTTTTGGGGGTTTCGGTTGAGTTTTGCACGATCTATTACGCATCGTTGTATTCAAAACAGGTGCTTGAATTGACTCAGTCACAATCGGTTCAGTCGCTCTCGCTCTTCCTGGCGGGCATGGTTATAGGCAGGCTGGTCACAAGCAATTTGGTAAAGCGTTTTTCCCGTAACTCAATTTTGGTCACCTCAATTATCGTGGCAGCAGTCGGTTTTGGGCTGTTTTGGTGGGCACCATCCACAACTGTGGCTTTGCTTGGATTGTGCTTAATGGGTCTGGGGGTGGCCAATTTTTACACCATGATCTTGTCTCTGGCGTTGGACGCCTCGGACGGGCAAGAAAAGTTAGCTGCTTCTCGTACCACCTTGGCCAGCGGTTTGGCTGTGTTGAGTTTACCGATGGTTCTGGGAGTGTTGGCGGACCGAATGGGTATCTGGGCTGCTTTTGGGTTAGTGGGTGTGCTATTGATGCTGCTCTCTGGGATGTTGAGATGGGCAGCTAAAACAGTGACAGTTGACTTGGTATCATAATATAAGCATCAGTCACTTTTGACATCTTAATTTGATAGAATACGCGTATTGAAACGCAACTCCAAAGTATTATTTCTTTAGTTGGCAAGCAGACAGCAGAGGTCATATGAAAGTTTTATTCATTGGTGGCACGGGGATCATCAGTTCAGCCAGTGTGCGGCTGGCACTGGAGCGTGGCTATGACGTTACCCTCCTCAACCGCGGCAAGTCTTTTCGTCCGGTTGCTTCGGGTGCCAAAGTGATCGAAGCAGATATCCGCGATCTTGAAGGTACGAGAAAGGCACTCACAGGTCACGTTTTCGACGTTGTGGCTGAGTTTACCGGTTTTGTGCCTGAACACATCGAAACCGATCTTGCGCTTTTCGACGGCAAGGTTGGGCAATATGTGTATATCAGTTCCGCGTCAGCCTACCAAACCCCACCCCAACACGTGCCCGTGACCGAGGAAACACCTCTGGACAATCCTTTTTGGGAATATTCACGCAACAAAGCGGCCTGTGAAGCTCGTCTGCATCGGGCTTATGCGGAGAGCGATTTTCCGGCGACCATTGTTCGACCCTCACACACCTATGATGAAACCCTCTTTCCATTTCACGGGGGCTGGACAGTGATGGATCGTATGCTTAAGGGCAAACCGGTTATTGTGCACGGCGATGGTACTTCCCTTTGGACGATGACCTACAATGCCGATTTTGCCAAAGGTTTCGTGGGTTTGTTTGGTAAAGCCGAAGCCATTGGCCAAACCTACCATATTACTTCCGACGAATGGTTGACCTGGAATCAGATCTTTGAGTCAGTCGCCAACGCCTTTGGAGTACAACCGAAGCTTGTGCATATTCCTTCTGACTTAATAGCGCGTTTTGACCCGGTATGGGGGGATAGCCTGCTGGGTGATAAAGCCCACAGCTTCATGCTTGATAACAGTAAGATCAAAGCATTGGTGCCCGACTTCATCTGCGAAACGCCTTTCCGAGAAGGGGTGCTGAAGGTGCGCGACTGGTACCTCGCGAACCCGCAACACAGGGTAGTCGATGCTGAGTTTAATGCCATTCACGAGCGCATTCTGGCTGCGTACGCCAAAGCCTGGCCTGAAGGCAAGTTGCCAGTTTAAGTTTGAGATGACGTTTTGATTGACGAGCAGTCTATTAACCTTTTGTAATAATAAGCACTACAGCGCGACTCCGTGCTTTCTTTTTGATAGAATCACATTGGGCACTTATGCCATAGTATGATTAAATGTACACCTTGCAGGAATTGAAAAGGGCAAGGTATGAAACTGGAGGTATGCCGTGTCAGGCATCAATCAATTTACCCAAAAAGCGAAACACGTCCTCAGCTTCACACAGTCTGAAGCGGAGCGTTTAGGCGTGGAGTCGATCAACACAAATCACCTGCTGGCGGGGTTGCTGCTGGAAGAAGACTCAATCTCCCAACGTGTCCTGAAGGACCTTGGTTTAGACATTGAAGCACTCAAGTTGCATCTTATTCCTACCGGAATAATTATTCCGGCCGAGAAAATTCATCTCGACGAGGAAATCAAACAAGCCATTGAAGAGGCTGTTGAAGAAGCCCGCCAAAGCGGACAGTCCAGCGTGGGAACAGAACATCTCTTGTTAGGGTTAGCTAAAAACGAGAACAGCCAGGGCATGCAAACCTTGCTGAAACTCGGTATCACCCCCGAACAGGTACGCCGCCAGACTCGACGCGTCATTCTGGAATTCCGTCGCGAACGAGAAGCGGCTGCCAGACAAACGGCTCAAGACCTCGAAAAGCATGAAGTTTCCAATGCCAAACCAGCTCGTGGAAAAACCGAGCAAGATGAAAGCAAAACCCCTTTGGTTGACCAACTGGCCACTGATTTGACCAGTCTGGCTGAACAAGGCCGGCTTGACCCAGTGATTGGGCGAACCAAAGAAATTGAACGCGTCATTCAGATCCTGGCGCGCCGCAGCAAGAACAACCCGGCACTGATCGGTGAACCTGGCGTTGGTAAAACCGCCATCGTCGAAGGCTTGGCACAAGCCATCGTCTCTGGCGATGTGCCGGCATTGCTGTTGAACAAGCGCGTTTTACAATTGGACGTCGGCTCTTTGGTTGCAGGCACGATGTACCGCGGACAATTCGAAGAACGACTCAAACGTGTCATCGAGGAACTTAAAACCAGCGGAGCAATCGTTTTCATCGACGAACTGCACATGTTGGTTGGCGCAGGTGGTGCCGGCGGGCAGGTGGACGCAGCCAACATCCTCAAACCTGCTCTTTCTCGGGGTGAGTTGCAGGTGATCGGAGCAACGACCCTGAATGAATATCGCAAGCACATCGAAGGCGACGCCGCGCTTGAACGCCGCTTCCAACCGATTGTGGTCGACCAACCCACCGTTGATGAGACCATCGATATCCTCAAAGGCCTGCGTCCAAATTATGAGGAGCACCATCGCCTGAGCATTGCTGATGGCGCGCTTGAAGCAGCCGCGAAACTTTCCAGCCGTTATGTGACGGAGCGCTTCCTGCCTGACAAGGCCATTGACTTGGTCGATGAGGCTTCCAGCCGCGTGCGCATGTACAAAAGCAGCACCGCCATCAGTAGTAAAGCGTTGATGACGCAGCTAAAGGAGTTGCGTAAAGAGCTAAAAGCGGCACAAGAAACCAACGACAATGACCAGGTCCAAACCTTGGTGAACAGACAGAAAGCGCTGGAAGATCAGCTCAAGGTCATGCAAACTGGCTGGGATCGTGCCAGTGCCCCAACAGTCAGCGCTGAAGACATCGCCGAAGTCATTTCGATGTGGACAGGTATTCCATTGACCCAAATAGCTTCAGAGGAATCAGCCAGGCTGCTCAATATGGAAGAAGAGCTCTCCAAGCAGATCATCGGGCAGAAAGAGGCTATCGAAGCGGTCTCCAAAGCTGTACGACGTGCGCGTGCTGGCCTCAAGAACCCCCATCGCCCGGTCGGCTCGTTTATGTTCCTTGGACCGACAGGTGTTGGCAAGACTGAATTGACTAAAGCCTTGGCTAAGACCATGTTCGGCAGCGAAGACGCGTTGATTCAGATTGATATGTCTGAATTCATGGAACGTCACAGCGTCAGCCGCCTGGTTGGCGCACCCCCAGGCTATATCGGCTTCGAAGAAGCCGGTCAGTTGACCGAAGCCATCCGCCGTAAGCCTTATTCGATTGTGGTTTTTGATGAGATCGAAAAAGCCCACCCTGAAGCGTTGCATTTGCTCCTCCAGATCATGGAAGAAGGCCACCTCAGCGATGCCAAGGGGCACAAGGTTGACTTCAGAAACGCCATCGTCATCATGACAACCAACATCGGCGCGGATCTGATCAAGAAACAGAGTGCACTTGGCTTCTCTCTGGAGATCGACCCGAGTGCGGTAGATCAGTTAGCTTATGACGAAATGCATAAAAAGTTGATTGAAGCGCTGAAACGCACCTTGAGACCCGAGTTTATTAACCGGCTCGATTCGGTGATCGTTTTTAGAGCGCTCAACCGCGAAGACATTCGTGAGATCGTGCGCCTTGAGATCGCCAAAGTCAGCGAGCGCCTCACGGAGTACAATCTGCTTATCGAACCCACCGCTTCTGCGCTGGATCACCTGGCCCAGATCGGCTACGACCCCGAAATGGGTGCCCGACCAGTGCGCAGGGTCATCCAACAACAGGTCGAGGAACAGCTCTCTGATGCGATTTTGGCCGAGACCTTTAAGTCCGGGGACCATATCGTGATAGACTTGA
Organism: Anaerolineaceae bacterium; assembly: GCA_049657925.1. Classification (GTDB taxonomy): domain Bacteria; phylum Chloroflexota; class Anaerolineae; order Anaerolineales; family Anaerolineaceae; genus Mesolinea. Next base: position 13,130 of record JBASOE010000017.1, on the reverse strand, counting down.
CCGAATCGGTCAACGAAGATGGCGAGCCAGTCAAGAGGCTCGAACTGAGAAAGAAAGAAACCGAGCCGACAACGGCTTAGAATCGAACATGAATGCCTAAACTCTACACGCGCTACGTCTGCCAGTCATGCGGAAAGGCCTCTTCTCAGGCTTTTGGGCGCTGCCCCGGATGTGGCGCGTGGGATTCGATGGTCGAAGAAGTGGTGGAAGCTGAGAGTAGCTCCGCCAAAGTCACCCAACCGACTCGCGGCCTTTCTTCCTCCTCCAAACCCAGGCCTATCTCCCAAATCGAAGGTGAACGCCAGGAACGTGTCAAACTCGACATGGCTGAATTCGCGCGGGTGCTTGGTGGAGGGATCGTTCCGGGGTCGATTGTGCTCATTGGCGGCGATCCCGGCATTGGTAAGTCCACCCTGACCTTGCAGATGTCCATGCTGATGGCCAAAGACTGCCGCGTTTTGTATGTCTCAGGCGAAGAGTCTGAGAATCAGATCAAGATGCGCGCTAACCGGCTGCTCAAGAAAGCCGGTGGTTCTCCCGAAAAGCTTCCAGACGAACTGTTTTTGGTGACCGAAACCAACCTTGCCACCATCTTCAACCACGTCGGCTTGGTCAAACCGTCATTACTGATTATCGATTCAATTCAAACCATGACCCTGCCGGAGATGGAATCGGCCGCCGGTTCAATCAGCCAGGTGCGCGAATGCGCTGCCCGACTTCGTGAACTGGCCAAAACCACCGGCATCTCCGTCTTCCTGATCGGACACGTCACCAAGGAAGGTACTATTGCCGGACCGCGTGTGCTCGAACATATTGTAGATACCGTACTTTATCTCGAAGGCGAGCAATTCCAATCCTATCGCCTTCTGCGAAGTGTCAAGAACCGCTTTGGCCCTACCAGCGAGGTTGGCGTCTTTGAGATGCAGGAAAAAGGCATGGTGGAGGTTTCCAACCCCAGCGAAGTCTTCCTGGCAGAGCGCATGGTCAACACCCCCGGCTCAGCCATCGCCGTCACCATGGAGGGTACCCGTCCTTTGCTCGTTGAGGTGCAGGGCTTGACCACTCAATCCAGCCTCGGCAACCCTCGCCGCACCGCCAATGGCATCGATTTCAACCGCATGCTGCTGATCACCGCTGTTTTGACCCGCCGCATGGGTCTGCGCTTGGGCGACCAGGATGTGTTTACCAACGTGGTGGGCGGCTTGCGCGTCAGTGAACCAGCTGCTGATCTGGCTGTAGCCACCGCCATCGCCTCTTCATTACGTGACCGGCCGGTCAGAGCAGATACCGTATTGATTGGTGAGGTGGGGCTTTCAGGTGAATTGCGCATGGTCGGACAAATGCACCACCGCCTGCGCGAGGCCGCCAAACTGGGCTTCAAGCGCGCGGTTATTCCCCATCGCGTTCGCAAAGGCGAGCCCTGGCCAACGGGCATTGAAGTGATCGAAGCACGGTCATTGCGTGACGCATTAGCTGAAGCGTTAATTCAGGAACCTAAGACTAAACCGAAACAGGATGATGCCAATGGCGAACCCACTGAATAAATTACCCATCGCGAACACCACCCGTCGCAACCACGCCCTCGAACACGCCACCATGAGCGTATTGACCGCGAAATATCCCGGTGTCAAGATGGCGGGCATGAGCGGACCAACTGGTTTTGTGCTTTTCGCCGATCTACCCACCGAAATTGTCACTGATGGCGTGCTGGAAGCACAGCGACGCCTGGCCAATGGCGAAGTGGAGTTGGCCATCCATCCCAATTGCGGAACCAATTTGGTCACTTCATCCCTGTTGGCAGGCGGGGCAGCCTATCTTGCCTTATGGGGTTCGAGCGGCAAGCGCAAACCGGGTTTGGCCAATTATCTTTTGGCTGCTGCGGTGGCTTTACCAATCTTCATCGCCAGCCGACCTGTCGGACCACACGTACAGCGCGTAATCACCACTGACCCCGATATGGCTGGTCGGCAGGTTCGTTTGATCGAGAGTCGCAGAACTCAACACGGTTTCGTCCACACCATCACCACTGGTTATTAGGATAAGATTCTGAAATGCCCAGCCTGATCCTGCTTAGGGGCGACGACCCAACCCGCATCAAGGAGCTTGTTGCGGGTTATACATCCGCCATGGGCGACCTTAGCATGGCTGATCTGAACACATCCACATTTGAAGGTGACGCCCTCAACCTCGAATCCCTGCGCGCCGATGCCATGACCATGCCCTTTCTTACCGATCATCGCTTGTTGATCGTTTCGAACGCGCGCGGGCACCTCGGCAAGGTCAAAAAAGAGGACAGACAAAAGTATCTCGATCTGTTTGAGGATTTGCCCGAAACCACCCAGCTGATCCTGGTCATTGATGATGTTTCCAGGCGCAAACGCGGGGAACTGACTTGGGAGAATGACAAGTCCTATAGTTGGCTGCGCGATTGGGTCAAGAAGCAAAAAGACAACGTGGAGTGGGACGACTGTGCATTGCCAAGTGATGCTGAAATGGCTTCCTGGATCATCAAACAAGCCAAACAGATGAAAGGCGGCTTTGAGCCGGGTGCTGCCAATTTGCTGGCCAGTTACGTCGGCAACAACACTTTGCGCGCTAAACAAGAGATCGAAAAGTTGATCACTTATGTCGGCCCATCCCGCGTGGTGACCGCGGATGACGTCGTGCTGCTCACCGCGCAGGAGCAGGAAGGCAACATCTTCACCTTCACCGACGCCTTGGGCGAGCGTAACAGTGCCAAAGCCATGGAACAATTTCTGATTTTGAGCGATCAGGCTGACATTGTGGAACTTGCCCCAATGATCCACCGCCAGTTCAGGCTGCTTGTTCAGGCACGCGAAATTCTGGATGAAGGCGGCAAGACCATCAACATCGAAAAAGAGCTCAACCTACTGCCCTTCATTGCCGAAAAACTGGCCAAGCAAGCGCGCCTGTTCACTATGCCTCAACTCCTGGAGATATATCGGCATCTCTTGAAGATCGACGAAGATATGAAAACCGGCGGCATGCCCGGTGATGTGGCTTTCGAACTTTTCATCGCCGATCTGACCCGTAAAAACGAATAACACGATCAGTCAACCCTCGCCAATGGGAGAGGATCCGCGAAGCGGGGGTGAGAGATAAATCGACCAACCCGACGTTGCCTTTCTGCCCCTATCCTAAGGGTTATGCCCACCAACAATCCAACTACCAGATCCTTCACAAACCGGTTCAGGATGACGGGAAATGAGATGTGTCTCCGTTTTAATGTCAACAAACCCATTTGACTGCTCTCATCCGGCTATAATTCCTCCACGATGACTGAAGACACGGCGACAGACGCCGACCGCCAACTCAATGCGCGCCTCAGGCGCAACGTTCCCCTCCATTACGCATTCGTCTTCCTGATGGACTTTGGCCTGTCGCGCGGCATCTGGATGCTTTACCTGGCCTTCAAAGGTCTCTCGCTTTTCCAGATCGGCTTGATGGAGACCATTTTTCACGTCACCTCCTTCCTCATGGAAGTACCCACCGGCGCCATTGCCGACCTCTACGGCCGCAAGACCAGCCGCATCCTTGGCAGGGTCGCGGATGTCATCAGCACTGCGCTCATCCTGCTCTCGCGTGACTTCACCGGTATTGCCATTGGCTTTGTCTTCTCTGCCCTCAGCTACAACCTCGAGTCCGGCGCGGGCGACGCCCTAATCTTCGACTCGATGAAGCAGCTCGGTGAGGAAGAAGGTTATGTCAAAGTGCGCGGAAAGACCGAGGTAGTCTACCAGATGGTCAGCGTGCTCAGCCTGCTCATCGGCGGCTATATAGCTACCCTCAGCTTCGACCGCGTCTACCAAATCTCCCTGGTTATCGGCATTCTGGCTATTGCCAGTGCTTTTAAGTTCACCGAACCCACCATTGGCCGGCCCGATAACCGCGGCAACGTCTTCAAGCTAATTAAAATACAGGTCACTGAGAGCCTGTCCGTCATCCGCAAAGATAAGCGCGTGGCGGGTTTGATCCTGCTCAGCGAGCTGGTCGGCGTGTTCTGCACCACCATCTTCTTCTACATCCAGAACTATTACCAAGCTCAAGGCTTAACCACGTTCCAGATCGGGGCGATCCTGGCCTCGAACAGCGTTTTGGCTGCCATTGCTGCCTCCCAGGCCGAGCGGGTCAAGCGCCTTGGCCGCCTGCGAGAGCTGCTCACGATTATATCGTTGGCCCTGGTCGTGTGCCTGTGGGGCATCCTCAGTCAACACTTCGGGCTAGCCTTTTTTGCTCTGCTCGGCGGGTTTTACAGCATCCTGTGGGTGCTCACCGGCGACGCCATCCATCCGCTCATCCCCAGCGAACAGCGCGCCACCATCATCTCGCTACAGAGCATGCTCTCCAGCCTTTTCATGATCGTACTCTTCCCCATCGTCGGCAAGGTGGGCGACCTTTATGGCCTGCGCACCGCTTTTGTGGGCGTCGCCGCGGCTGCCACCCTCACCCTGGGGGCGTTCGTGGTGGCCCTGACCGTCATCACCCGCAAGACGCGGAGCTGATTTCCGCCACAGAACCTGGCATTCCGTAGGGGATGACTTGTGCGAAGCCTCCCCTTGCGGGACAATGTCATCCCGACTTTCGGACGATACCCGTCCGTTTCACGGCGGGCACGGGTGGTGGAACCTCGCCCCTAAATTTGGGTAAGAGTGCGAGGTAACTGCTTGCGTCCCCACGCGGAAAAGATCTGGCATTTAAGGCTAGATCCTTCGCAAAACAGCTCAGGATGACGAGGAGAAGAGAGTGCTCGGTTGGAGACCGGCACGATCGTGAGCTTTTCCTTTGAGCTTTCAGCTTTGAGCTACGACCTTCTTTTCCTACCACCTACCGGCTACCACCTTCATTCTTTCATCCTCCAAGATCGCCTTGAACTTCGCAAAAATCTTCGGGTTGGCGGCGATGATGTCCGGCGTGCCCGAAAGCAGGTCTCCATCGTCCCACAATGGCTCAACCCTCGCGCCAGCCTCGCGCCCAATCAAAATGCCCGCGGCCACATCCCAGGGATTGAGAGCGATCTCCCAAAAGCCTTCCACGCGTCCGACTGCCACGTACACCAGGTCCAACGCGGCCGAACCCAATCGCCTGACCGATTGCGCCTCGTGCAGCATGCGCACGAAGTAAGGGACGTTCGAGCGCGGTGTATCCATCAGGTGGTGCCTCAGCCCGGTAATCACCATCGCGTCGATCATCTGGTCGATACCGGAGGGCTTGATCGGTTGATCATTCAGCCAGGCGCCCTTGCCTGCCTCGGCGCTGAAGCACTCGTCCAGAGATGGGTCAACCACCACACCCAGCTTCAGCTCGCCCTGGAAAGCGTAGGCGATCGAAACACTCCAGATCTTGAGGCCGTGGGCATAGTTGAGCGTGCCGTCCAGTGGGTCGATGTACCAGTGGTGGTCGCTGTCGCCGGCGTGCAGGCCCGATTCTTCCGCATTGATCGAATGGGTCGGGAAGGCTTTGGCGATCTCCCCCAGCAGGTAGGCTTCGCTGGCCTTATCCGCGGCGGTCACCAAATCGGTTCTGGATTTGTGCTGCGTATCCAGCGGTCCTTGCTGCATGGCTTTGACCATCTGCCCGGCGTGCTTCGCCCATGCGATCACTTGATTGAGTTGGGGGGTGTTTGGCATTGTTTCGACCTTTCCTGAGTGCTGAGTTAACGCGTCAATTCTAATGCATACGCAGCTCGCCTTAAGGGTGCGGGTCCGTGAAACGGGGGAGGGGGTAATTATTGGTAAGCACTCGGTTTTACGAGCGAGAGGATAATGGTGGCTAGAAGTTCCTGCTTTTCCGTACCTCTTGTCATCTTGAACGAAGTGAAAGATCTGGCAGTTAAGGTTAGATATTTCCCGCAAGGTGTTGATGCGGCACGCTCGTTGTTTTGTGTCGCGTAAAGGGGTGAGGGTTCTGGCAGTTAACCCCGGTTTTACCCCGAATTTACCCGGGCATTTACCCTCGTTTTGAAGGCTCTCAACGAGGGTTTTGCCCCATTTACCCCAATATTTGGGGTGAGCATGGTGGATGGACTGGGTGAGGTATGAAAGTAGTGAGGCGGCTTGATTTCTGATCATCGTTGTTCTAAAATAGCACAAACGTACTATTAAATCAAATAAGCTGATACCCATCCGCGGCATGGTGGGCACCCTCACTGCGGGGGGAGGCAGGTAGCTCGTGCTGATAGGAAGAGACAGAAACAAACTACGAGATTGCTTCGCTCGCAAGCGATGACGGGTCGTCCGTGTCACGTTGAGTGCAGGCAGAAATCCATGGCACGGCGAAATTCACTTTCGTTGCGGACTCCGCCGGTTTCTCTGTTGGTTTGATACGACGGAATGCACACCCGATTTCTCCGTTGGATTGATACGGCGGAGTGCACACCTGATTTCTCTGTTGGTTTGATACGTCGGAGTGCCCAAAAGAGGGGCATTCCGACCTACGAGGTGGGTTGAAGCGGGGTGATCTTGATAGGTTAGAACTGGTAGGGCGGAATCCGCTTCCGTTGCGGACTCCGCCGTTATTGTCGTTGTTGGAAAAAGAAGCTGATAGGTGACCCCGACTTCGTTGGGGCAGGTAGGTGGTAGGAAAAGATTAACTACGAGATTGCTTCGCAGGCTCGCAACGACGGGAAAGAGCTTGGACGCTACCGAACAAAAAGGTCAGATCTTTCGCAATTTTGGATGGCACAAGAGCGGGCTGGCACGGGGGTTAGCCCCTGCGAGATTGTCACGCTTCGCTCGCAGCCGCGACTGCGTTCCCCACAAGGGGTCTATGGAGGGGCTGGGCGAGGTATAAAGGTAGTGAGGCGGTTTAATTTCTAATCATCGTTGTTTTATAATAGCACAATAGTTCTAATTAATAAAAAAGGAGAGAAAACAGGAAAAATTTGGTACTCCTGAGCCCTCCCCAGCGTTCTTTTCGCGGAGGGGGAGGGCCGAAGCGACACGTTTTTGGTTTATGTGTCGCGCAACGGGGAGAGGGTATCTCACTTGTCTCTGCCTGCCACGTTCCCAAGCCTGTACATCGTGTTTGAGAAACTCAAGCCCGTCGAGGTTAAGCCGCCTGACATGCTGGCTGAATTGGTCGAACGCCACTTCAAGAAGGTCATGCGCCGCGAACCCGAGCGGCAATTTACCCGAGCGGAACTGATCCATGAGACCGAGAAACTGATCGGAAAGGTGGGTAAACGCTCGCTCGCCCATGCTTTCGCACTGTTAGGCAAGGATGAAGCTGTCAAGGTGGAATTGGGCGAACAAAACCGCAAGCTTTACGGTCTGGCGATGCCCGTCAAGGCTTTTTATGACAGCATCCTGGAAGAAGAAGGCGAGCTGGCGGCGGTGGACATGCTGAGCAAGAAGTTATCGGTTGACGCCCCGCTGTTGCTGTTGGAGGAGCAGTTTGAAAGAAGGGATGAGCGCAAAAAGAGTACCAGCAAACTGGATGAGATAATTAAGAAGTTGAGGGATGGAGATTGACACCGTTACCGTAACGCTGTATACTTCAAGCGGAGGTGGCAGCCATGGAAATTGGATCAATAGTTCGTTTCAAAGAAGGGCTTTACGCTGACGAAGAAGGCGCGCTTTATCGGGTCATCGAAGACAACGGCGATCGCGTGTTCATCAAATTCATCTGCGACCTGAATTTTCCGCCCGTGTCAGTCGCCAGGACGACTGATTTGGAAGTGGTAGAAGCGCCACATGGCTGAGAGCAAACCAGACAAAACCCGCAACCAAAGGCAAGCCCGAAGACGCGAAAGAGAAAAACAGTGGTTGACTGAACATGGCTGGACCAGTTGGGAGGCATTGCACACTGCACTGGTTAAAGGCAATGTCACCTTGAATAAGTTAACTTACGACCAACCAAAAATTGGATTTAAAACCAACGATTAAGCCAACTATGCACAATCAAATTGTCTGAAGAGGTTTTTGGCTGTTTAACAGAGTTTCAAAAAGCGATAACAACGCGCTTTCTCTGTCTGATTTTCTCTTTATTTGGCATTCCCAAACGACAATTACTCTCCAACCCATTGCCTCCAAGCTTTCATAATTACGTTTATCTCTCTGTACATTTCCTGAAATCTTGTCTTTCCAAAAATCAGCGTTGTTCTTAGGCCAAACAAAGTATTTACATCCTTCGTGCGCGTGCCAAAAGCAGCCGTTAACAAAAATTATTGTTTTAAGCTTAGGCAAAACTATGTCAGGCACTCCTGGTAAATTTCTGACATGAAGACGGTATCTAAATCCATTTTTAAAAAGATATTTTCTTACTGTCAATTCCGGTTTTGTATTATCACCCCTAATCCGGGACATGTTGTAACTTCGGTCTACGCTTGACTTGATATCAGTCATTATTTGTGAATTAAATGCGATTTGTTTGCCGTATTTGCGATATGAATTCTCTTAGAGTCAGTATCTTTGGTCTATAGGCTGGTGGAAACGTAGAAATGTTGTCTGCTGGTACTACCAGAACCACCTTAGATTTTTCCATTTCCATTAGTTGTTGGCTTGAAATTCCTTGTTGTAATGTAAACAAGTGTTTTGTAGAAATCTGGTCTGCTTCATTTAGGATCTGACGCCATCGGTCTTTGCATGTAGTTTTCGCGGCCAAAAAAATCAGATTTTGTCTTGGATACGATGGATTTCGGTACTCCGATATTCCCGGGAAAATAAAATCAGGTTTCTTATTTTCTTCAATCAATGGCTGCTCGGAAAACACTAATTTATTTTGCTTAAAGATGAACGACAAGTGGTGTTCCAATGACTTTCCTGCCCGACTTTTCCTCCTCTGCAAAAAAGAGTTAGCAGCTGTAAGGAAATCGTCAAGGCTAGGAAATCCTTTTTCATAGGTGGTTGAGTATAAAGCATTCTCGATATATCTAAACAACCTGTATTCGACCTCAGACCATGCAATTATTTTTTTGTCTGGATTAGACACAATTTCAAACACACGATCATTGAGCAATAGTTCAATCTCACGAGCTTTTCCAGACATAACTTCTGTTGTTGGAAATTTCTTGTTTAGTGATTCGTAGAATAGCTTGAATTCGGTGATCTCTGAAGGTTGAGTTGGTTCGTTTTCTTTGTAAATAGGTTTGCCTGTGTCAGCTGGACTGAGTGAAAAAGTAGCAAGAAATTCATCAATTTCATCTTCTGCCGCGAGAAAAAACCCAGAGTAATTATTATTGTCATTCTTTACAAGTACAAATAAATCTCCGGTATGTTCCGGATGTAAGTACTCAAATCCTCTTCCAAAATTTGTTATTCGATATTCGTTTCGAGTCCCCTTACCATAGTAGATAAACCTGCTGATAGTTGTCCTACCGTCGTGCCAATCAATAGAAGCCCACCTTTCGTAATTTGAACCTTTTTCAAATAATTTGTCAAATATCATAGGCACTGCAGGCTTTGGAATATAAATACCTGCCTGATGTGCCTTGGTCTCCCCTGTGTCATTGGCAGTAAGGAATTTGCAAAACGCAAGTTGTCCAGAAAGGACTGATTGAATGGCTTCTCGCGCAACGCTTTCCTGAGACATGATCTTATTGGTTTCTATTCATTGTGTGAACAATTTCCTTGGCAACAGCTGTTATAAGTGGCACAACGACAGCATTCCCAAACTGTCGGTAAGCCTGTGTGTCTGAAACTACAATTTTAAATTTATCTGGAAAGCCTTGGAGTCTGGCACATTCCCGAGGTGTCAACCTCCGAGGAATTTTTCCCTCCTGAGGTATCAAGATTTCGGAACCATCTTTATGATAACGAGCGCTCAATGTACGTGTAATGCCCTCAAGATCAGCCATACCAAACCCAAAGCCATTCCCCTTTGCTTTATGTTTTTGTGCGTAGTCCTGTAAATACTGCCAAAGATGCTCTGACAACGTATATTTATCATCAACTTGATCTTCTAAAATGTCTCTTAATGCCAACTTAGTGTCTGGTAATGGAAGATTAGAAAAATCAAACTTGGTCGGTACCAAATATTGGTTTCTATCAAAACCTACCAATAAGATCCTCTCCCTATGTTGGGGTGCAAAATGCTGTCCATCCATAACTTTGGCAGTAACTTCATAATTGAGTTCATCAAGACTCTCTCTGATAACCTTGTAAGTTCTTCCTTTGTCGTGATTCATGAGATTTTTTACATTTTCGAGCAAAAAAGCTTTTGGCCGCTTTGCGTTTAGTATTCTGACAATGTCAAAAAATAGGGTGCCTTGAGTCTTGTCAAGGAAACCCGTCAATCTCCCCAGACTATTCTTTTTTGATACACCAGCAATCGAAAAAGGTTGACATGGAAATCCTGCTACGAGAATGTCATGGTCAGGAATTTCAAATTCGTTTATCTTCGTAATATCTCCATGAGGAATAACGCCGAAATTTTCATAATATGTCTTCTGAGAGAATTTGTCCCATTCAGAAGAAAAGACGCATTGTCCACCGGCTTCCTCAAAAGCAATTCTCATACCACCTATTCCAGCAAACAGGTCAATAAACTTGAAAGTCGAATTGTTTTTTTTTGGTTCTTCGTGTATCTGTTCAAAACGATATTGAAGATACTCCTGTGCACATTCACGGACAGTTCTTCCAGTTACGAAAGAATAGCTGTACAAACTTTCAAGTGTCTTAGGGTCAATTGGAACTTCGATGTTTTGGATTTTGTTGCGACTTGATGTGGCCATTTATTTATTATAAACCATCGAACTTTCCCGTCACTAAACAAAAAAGTATGGCTTCGATCGCTATTTTGTCCATTCTCCGGCCAATCACAGGCGATTACCCCTACAGACATTACAGGCACAGGGTAGCTCGTAGCTCATGGCTGACAAAGAACTAGCTGATACCTGATGGGTCATAGCCCAAAGATTTGAAGCTTAAACCCAACTTCGTTAGCCCATCCCTACCCGCCAGAGACAAGCTGCCCAAATCCCTGAGAATCATCTGTGTATCAGTTTTAGTTCCTATGAGCTACCCTTGCCCCAACTTTAGTCGGGGTCAGCTATTAGCTATGAGCTCATTTTCTCTTCTTTCAACTGCTTATAGATCTCGTCCAGCGCGCTGCTGTCCTGCTTTTTCTCCTGCATTTCCTGATACTGTCTCTCTACCAACCTTACCTTTGCCTCAACTTCCAGCTTCTTCCCCATGATGTCGATTGCTGCCAGTTCCCCACCTTTTTCCACCAGCATATTGAACATCGCGGTGCCCGGCTTTTCCAGGTGGTACCGCTTCAAGTTCTTGTCAGCGTGCTCAACCTTGATTTCCTCATCTCTCCCCAATAACACGAAAGCTTGTGCCCAGGCTCGCTGTCCCACCGCGCCGATCAGCTTTTGCGTTTCAGCGACCAATTCTGCCCGTGAAAAACTTCGCTCTGGCTCACTTCGCATAATCCTCTTGAAGCGTAGTTCCACCAGTTCTGCCAGTGTCGAAGGAGTGCTGGTTTGTTCGGGCTGCAGGGCTTCAAAAACTATGTGCAGGCTGGCATCGCTCTTACTCCCATCCACCAGGCTGAATTGACTCGTCCACCGCGTTCGTCCTTGTCGGTTCTTCACCAGCTCAATTTTGTTGCGGTTGCGCCCTCGCGTCACCAGAATGGCAACATCACAGCCAGCCACCAACTCACTCGATCCCCTCACGCGTTCTGTCCCATCACTCATGTGTTCTCCCCATTTGTTCGAGGGGCGCCTGATAAGTTTGTTAAAGGCTTGCAACATCACCACTGTTACCCCCGTTTTTTGGGCTAATTCGCGCATCGCCTGCAAGCCCATCGCCACGCTGCGTGTGCTGTTATCGCTCATCCATGGCAGGTAACGGCTCAGTGGGTCAACGATCACCAACTTGCAGTCATCTTGTTGGATGTCTCTCGCGAGCGTGTCGATCAGGCCGTCCTCGAAGACGTACTTTCCAAAATCGAACCTTAGCGACTCTGGCACGCTGATTCCATGTCCCGCGCAAAGCGAGCGCACACGCCTCGCCAGCTCACCCCGATCCGCGTCTACGCACAGGTAGCGCGCTGAGCCTTGCATGGCGCAATTCAGCCCCCACGCTTTTCCACGGCTGGTCACCCCCAACGCCAGTTCCAGCCCCAAAAAACTCTTACAAGCGCTCATTTCTCCCGCCAGGATCACCAGACTCCCTGCCGGGATCACTCGCTCCAGCAGCCAGATTGTAGGTCCCTGTTTTTCTGCCACCAGCCTTGCCGCGTCAATTACCCGATTCGTTTGCAACTTATTTCCTTGATAAAATAGAACATACGTGCTATTATAAATCAATGCCCACCAGAAATCAAGCCACTCTAATTCCTTTGTCATCCAGAGTGAAACGAAGGATCCAGCATTTCTCTATTTTTTTTCTATTGAGTTACCTTTGCCCCAACATTTTTTCGCGCGGACGAAACGCTGTGTTTGCCTATGTTTAATTTTTTGCTATCAACTATCAACTATGTGCTATCAGCTTTTTTCTACGACCTATCACCTTCTTTCGCTTTCAGCTTTCAACGATGAGCTATCAGCTTTTTTCTACGACCTATCACCTTCTTTCACTTTCAGCTTTCAGCTTTGAGCTTTCAGCTTCTCTTCCCTTATCACCTTCTGTCACCCAAAACGAGCGCAATACTGCAAAACGATACATTTTCGTCGTTGAAAACCTTACTGACAGCTGCAAAACTAATTCAGTTTTGCGATGCAAACAACGCAACGAGCAACCCCCCGTGGTTGCCCAGACAGACCCCACACCGCTGTTGTGGAAAAGGGGTGGAAAAATGGACAAAATTGGTGGAATTAGTGGGGAGTAAAGGGCATATAATTGTGCATAACACACCCCTTTCTGTGGAAAGATGAGGTCCCATGGCTGAGCCAAACCAACTCCCCAAGTTCGCTGTTCTGCAACTTTCCGGCTGCTCGGGCTGTGAAGTTTCGCTGTTGAACGCGGAGGAATGGGTGGAGAAATACCAGCTGATCTACATGCCGCTGGTGATTACTTCGCACGGCTTGCCGGAAGACATCGAGGTGCTGCTGGTGACCGGTGGGGTGCGCAACGAGGATGACGAATACAACCTTAAACGGGCGGCATCGCGCGCGCGCAAAGTGATCGCGGTGGGCACCTGCGCCATCTCGGGCGGGGTGG
>JBASOE010000016.1:0-4766 GCA_049657925.1 Anaerolineaceae bacterium | reverse complement strand
GGATCGCATGGAGCAGCCAGTGCAAATGGAATTTATAGCCAGTGTGCTTTACGGCGGGATGATGAGCGACCCTGGGATTAAACCCTTGCAATACGATGAGCATACCGCTCTGGCGTTAAATCTTAACAAAGGTTACCGGCGTGGATACTATGGAGAATACCTCTATGACGTTCCCGAACAGACAAGTCTGGTGGTGTTGGATAGCGAGGGTAACCTTGCCAAAGACGTGCGAGTCAGGCTTTATCAGCGCTTTTTCACGCCAAAAATCAACGGATCTACCGCTGGTACGATTGACAACGAGCCAGAATTTGAAGGGGTAACAGGCTCCAATGGGTCTTTACTCTTGTTCAACCGCCCAATCTCTACGCCACTGTCCACTGCTACAGGGCACAGTTTGATCGACAATCCTTTTTCACTCATTCATGTGACTGGCAGCAATGGCATGTTTCTGGTCGAACTGCTGAAGGGCACTCACCAGGAATTCCACTGGCTGGCCATTACCGACCTGAACCTGGCAGCCTGGAAGGGAACTTCAACGATTCAGTTAATGACACACATCCCGGCGGAAACCGCGCCAGTTATTCCCATAACCTTGACCGGTATCCTGCAAAAAGGAGCTGTTGAGCTGGAATGGTCGACCGAGGGAAATGAAGAACTTTTGCGCTTTAATGTCTACCGCGCTAAAAGTCCTGACTACGAGTTCGAACGCGTCCTGACCAAGGTGAGAAAAACATCCTATTTTGCGAATCTTGATAACCAATCGAGGTCAGCAATTTATGCGATTACGGCCACAAGTTCGGAGGGCATCGAAACCGGTTTTAGCAACTTCTTTTATGCTTTTCCGCTTGGAGCTCCTTCTGCAGTGGAAGTAGACGCAGACAATAACCGGATCGTCCTTGATCCTAAAAATGGTTACTCACTTCTGTCACAAATGCCTGACGGCACCTACCAACAAATTCTGGGGAGTTATCAAAACCACCTCGACCGTTCGAAGTATATGGTGTTGGGTTCAGACGGACTACTTTATGTTTCCCATCCAGGAGATTCTTATTCAGACCGGCAATCCATCCAGATATTTGATCAGACCCTAACCTTACTCAGGGAATTCGGTGCTACTAATCAATTGAAGGAACCATCTGGTATAGCAATATGGGGTGAGCCCTGCAGTGATGATTCCTGTAGGATCTTAGTGTGCGATAGTAATAATAACCGCATCCAGGTCTTCAGTATGGATGGCGTTTTTCTCAATACCTATGGGAAGAAAGGTTGGTTGAACGGCCAATTCAACAATCCTCAGGGAATCGCAGTTGACAGCAAAGGTCAGGTTGTCGTGGTTGACAGCGGAAATAACCGGCTACAGATGCTCTCCTTCGATGGGAATGATTTTATCCATGTTAAGACCATCCGTGGTGGATTCAAGCATCCAACTGATGTGGCAGTTTATGGATCGGAATACATCGTCGTGGCTGATACCGGTCACAACAAGATCAAACTATTGAATGGAAAAGGTCAATTGATCAATGAATTTACCATTCCCCAGGATGAGTATTTCGGGAAATTTTCAAGGCCGACTGGCGTGGCAGTTGACCTTGACGGAAACATCCTGGTTGCGGATACCGGCAATCGGCGGGTGGTGTCCATTCCTGAGGTTCTCCCAATGCAATAATCCCTTGTGTCAATAATCCCTTGCTTTGGGGGAAGATCATTCGTTTATAATTATTACTTGACTTACCCTGCCATCAGGGTAGACGGTCAGGAGGAAGAATAATGAAAATATCCTTCAAAGTAATTGTCATAGTCATCCTCACTTTATCAATCATCATGACAGCTTGTGGTGCGCCAGCCGCTACTGAGACACAACCATTGGCTTCTGAAATACAACCATTGGCTGCTGCAACCGATTCACCCACTTCAGAACCATCCCCGTCTATCCCTGCCGAAATCAGCGGAGAAGTGATATACATTCCCTTTCCTGTAGAAATTACAGTGGATGGCGACCTTTCGGATTGGGCGGAGATACCGGTCATTTTGGTTGACCTTGGACCGATGTTATCAACTGATCCCGCCGATAACGGATCTTTCACTTTTGCTGTTGCTGCAGATCTGGATAATCTTTACATAACCATGCAAATGCCTGATAAAAATCTCATCACCGGCAAGCATGGCACAGAATTCTGGAACGAGGACTCGATGGAATTTTATGTCAATGCCTCTGGCAATCTCAATGCTACTGCTTATGGTTTAAAAATGATGCAGGTCAATATCAACGCCTCAGATATCGGGAATACTGATCCAAAGGCCTTGACCATTACCGGGGTTTTTAGTTCCGATGCGAAAGTGAGCGGATTTGTGTTCAAGACCCCTGAAGGTTGGGCATTTGAAGCTGCGCTGGCATTGAAGGACCTGGTTGAGGTAACCCACGGGGAAGAGATTGGTTTCCAGGCTCAGATCAACGGGGCTTCCAAGCAGGACCGCGATATTAAGCTGATTTGGTCGAAAGCGGATACCTCAGATCTCTCTTGGGAAAACCCCAGCCTGTTTGGCCGCGCGCTTTTCTACGAACTCGGCAGGTCAGATATCCCACAGCCAAGCGTGGTTGCAGCATTGCCCGAGCCCACTCCAACCCAAGGTCCGGAGATCATTCCGTCACTCGTGAGTGTCAACCAGGTTGGGTACTTCGTGAATGGCCTCAAGATCGCCTTAGTCGTGGATGATGCTGCCGAGTCGTTGCCCTGGGTGCTGAAAAACGCAGACGGTGACGAGGTAATGAGCGGCAACACACTTTTCAAAGGTATGTACTCTAATTCTGGCGATAGTCTGCACGAAATTGACTTTTCAGGTTACACAACAGCTGGAGAAGGATATTTCCTGGAAGCCGCGGGAATGAAGAGTGTACCATTCAATATTTCTGATGCGATTTACAGTCGATTAAAGCATGATGCCCTCAGCTATTTTTACCTGAACCGTAGTGGCATTACGATTGAAGAAGAATTCGCCGGAAAGGATTGGGCACGTCCGGCGGGGCACATCACCGACGCCAATGTAACCTGTTATAAGGGCAAAGATGCGGATGGCAACGATTGGCCGGGGTGTGATTACACCCTGGATGTTGCAGGTGGGTGGTATGACGCTGGTGATTTTGGTAAGTATGTGGTCAATGGCGGTATTACAGCGTGGACTTTAATGAGTCTCCATGAGCAGGGCTGGGAGGTTTTCCCTGATGGTTCACAGATGATCCCTGAGCGGTCCAACGGGGTATCCGACCTATTGGATGAAGCGCGCTGGGAGATGGAGTTCCTGCTGTCGATGCAAGTGCCGGAAGGACAACCGAAAGCTGGCATGGTGCATCATAAGATTCACGATGAATCATGGGCTGGAATGCCCATGGTGCCTCCCACCGCAGTGGATAACGATAATGCCAACGCGAAACCTGCCCAGGGACGTTATCTCTTCGCCCCCAGCACGGCTGCCACCCTCAACCTGGCTGCCACCGCCGCGCAATGCGCGCGCATTTGGTCTGATCTTGATCAACCCTTCGCTGAGCGATGCCTGGTTGCAGCGGAATCTGCCTGGCAAGCAGCACGGCAGAACCCCGGTATCTATGCGGGAAATAACCCAGGCAGCGGAGGTGGAAACTATGAGGATGAAAACGTCAGCGATGAGTTTTATTGGGCAGCTTCAGAGCTTTTTATCACCACTGGTAAAGAGGAATATAAAAGTTTTTTGCTCGCTTCAGTGGATTTCGCTAAAGCCGATGCCTTTGATTGGGGGCATGTCGCTCCGTTGGGCACAATCTCGTTACTGACGAACGAGAACTCTCTTTCTGCTGAACAAAAAACCGCATTGGAACAGGCAGTAATTGCCTTCGCTGAAAGAATGATTAAGGTCCAGGAGCGAGATGGTTACGCGGTGCTCATTGATGAAGATTACCCCTGGGGTTCGAATGGCCTCATACTGAATAACATGCTGCTGATGAGCATAGCCTACAATATGAGTGGTGATGCACGCTATCTTGACGCAGTACGGCTGAGCATGGATTACATATTAGGGCGAAACACGTTGAACAAGAGTTTTGTCGCAGGTTACGGGACCTATCCCATGCTGCATCCGCACCATCGCTTCTGGGCTAATGATCCAGCTCGGGGCTTCCCGCCACCTCCGCCTGGCGCACTCTCAGGTGGTCCGAATTTTAATCCAAGCGATCCGCCGGCGGAAACAGCTGACCTGATGAGCCTGCCACCGTCGAAGCGTTATGTGGATGATCTTGAATCTTATTCGACCAATGAGGTAGCCATCAACTGGAATGCACCATTGGTGTGGGTCTCAACGTTTCTGGATCATACGGGAAGGTAATAAAGATAGTTCACAGCCACATTTATCAATAAACCATACACCCCGGGAGAGTGATTAACTGCCTGGGCTTTTGTGGGTCTATTGATGCCATGTCTCTGGTAGGCTTGGATGAGTGAAGTTTTTTTTGTGTGCCTTTGATACGGTAAGATAGGTTCCTCACATTGAAGAGGGACAGGATCATGATCACTTAGTAAGATGAAGTTGAGAAACCAGACTGCCCAAGGAAAACAGAGCTGAAAGAACAAGTCCCGAAGTTACACCCTTAGAATTATTGAATTCTTAAAATTAAGGTACTTCAGGGCTGTAATTGCCCTGAAGTACCTGTTGCGATCCTTGATTCTATTGTGTTTCTCTATCCATTGACAACCACTTTGGATTGTATTTCTTCGCAACTATTCAGCGAACACCTCTGT
>JBASOE010000015.1:0-1815 GCA_049657925.1 Anaerolineaceae bacterium | reverse complement strand
CGATACAGGCTATCCGATCTGCAAAGCAATCGCATCCAAATAATAAGCAAAGCGCCTGCAGATCAGGGATAAACGGGGGTGCAGGATGGAAGAGAGCGCAGTTTCAATCCTATTCTGTCATTTAGAACCTGAGTTTCTCATTTTAGTGTCCTGAAGACAATCGATTTAGCAAAGTTTGAATCTTTAGCGGGACTTCCGGTTCAGCCACCACCTCTGTGCCATTGATTGTCACAATACCAGAACGGATTGGCCGGAGCATCTTCACGAATTGCTTGATGCTGACCCCTGTCTGATATTCGATATTTCTACTGATCGCCACTGCTGCAAGAACGATAGTCAAGTGAGCTTCGATTGAATCCCGTTTGCGGTGGTAAACAGGCCTCGCTCGTAAATCCGATTTAGCCATCCGAAACGAAGCTTCTACCTGGAATAACTGGTGATAGTAGGCGATGACATCTTCGTCGGGCACCTCCAGGTTGGTTACATAACCCTTGATGCCCGCCAACGTTCTTGCTTTATCGATCAGTCTCTGATTGAGTTGCTTGCTCTTGGCCTTAACCGTGATGAACTTTGTCCTAAGGGTAGGTATCTGCCCGCCAAGCACTTTCTTCGCCTTGGTAACCTGCTTATCAATGTTCCTGAGGTCCAGAGCGGCTCGTTTGGCGCGGTATTGGTAGATCACACGATACCCTTCCTGGGGGACAACCACAATCTGTTGGTCCACCATCTGGCCACTCTTCTGATACTCGGCAATGTCATAGGGCAACTTGTGCAGCCGTGAGCCAACCACATAAGTGTATCCAGCTTCTGAGAGAGCCACGAGGTTGGCTGCGCTGAGCATGGCCGCATCAGCCACCACCGTAACCTTGGAAAGCCCGTGTTGAGCCTGGAAGTCCTCGATGACAGGTAGAATGGTCTTGGTTTCTGCCTTGTTGCCCTCAAAGCTGTGTAGCCCTAATGGGAAACCATCTCGGTCAACCAGAAGCCCAATGATGATCTGCGGCTCCAACCGCCGCTCTTTACTTAACCCACTTCTTCGATACTCGTCTTCTTGCTGAACCTCGAAATATAAAGTCGTGACATCGTAGAGCACCAAGGTAAGGCCATGCCGGTTGGCCTTCTCAAAGCAGACCTGGCTGATGACTTGGCGGTAATCCCGCTCCGCCGCTTTGGCCAGACACCGATATAGCTTGTTTCGGTCCATCGCATCCGCGCCTAAGTCTGCCAGTACCCTCAAGCTGTCCAGTTTGGAGGTCGGCTCTACAATCCGCACTAGGCAGAGCGCTTCGAATATCTCATCATTCAATCTGCCAAACCCCAGTTCCTGGTATTGTGCCCTGAGCGTGCTCCACAACAAACCCGAAAAGGATCGTTTGATGCCCACACGCAGCGTTGGGTGTGCTTCAGGAAATAGTGCCAATTGATCCTCATGTAGGAGCTTGTGTGCCAGAGCCACCAAAACATTCAGTTCTTCTCTGTTGTGGGCGCTTCCGAGATGTTGGAGCTTGACGATCTTGCCATTTTGCTTTTGTGCGATCTGAACAGCTGTTGCCCCACTCGCCGTTTTTACCTTCCGAATAAATGCCATGTATTTAATTGTAGCTTAGCTTCAAATCGCCCTTAGTGTCCCAAAATCGCTTCTTTGACGGCTAAAAACGACCTTTTTGACCTCGTTTGAGAAACTCAGGTTCTATCAGCTATGAGCTATCACCTATCTATTTGATTTTCGCTTGACCGCCTTCGAGGTTGTGGTAAGATTCTTTTCCACTCGCCGGAGTGGCGGAATAGGCAGACGCGCACGACTCAAAATCGTGT
>JBASOE010000014.1:0-7911 GCA_049657925.1 Anaerolineaceae bacterium | reverse complement strand
TCACAACAGTAGGCTTACCATTCAGTTTCTTTCCATAGGTTCTCCAAGGGTGATCAACGGGGGGAGACAGAGGTGTACGAGCAGCATGTTTCAGGTCAACAACAGGAGCAGGCTTGGCATACTGATCCACCTGTTTCAGTTCCAGCCTGACCCCGTCCAACCAGGCAGAGACAAGACCTTGCTCATTCACCGTCACCAGAACTTCGCGTTTGGCGAGGTAGAAAGGATTACGTTTGGTGACAACCTGATAAGTTACTCCATCATAGTAAAGTAAGAGGTCTTTGCTCAGTATGCGGCTGTCATGGACTGAAAAGATGAAATCCAGATCTATCTGTGGGTCAAGGGGCAGATGATTGTCCATCAAGGATGCAGGTTGAATGGCGAATCTCTGGTTATACCAGCGAATGAACTCAGGCAAATAGGCATTGGCTTCCGCGTAAGTACAGATATTTCTCAAGCGCAGTTCATTGACCAGACGTTCCTGACAGGTCTTGTTAGCGCGCTCAACCCTGCCTTTGGCCTGTGGTGAGTTGGCACAGATGAGATCGACACCAAAGTGGTTCAATGCTCTCTGAAACTGGGTAATACTTTCCTTGCCCTTGGGCTCTGTATGGTTATCTCTGAAAACGCTGAAACGGTCACTATAAAAAGCCACTGGCACACCCACCTGTTGAAAGTAACGTTTGCAGAGCTTCCCATAACTGAAGTAGCTTTCGGTCTTGACGAACTCACCAGCCAGAATCTCACTACCAGCATCATCTACAAACAAGAGCAAACAGCCCTTGGGTCCCCGTTCCTCCAGCCAGGCATGATATGAGCCATCTATTTGCACCAGTTCTCCCCGTCGATCTCTGCGTTCCCGGGGCGGGTGAATACTTTTGGATTTCCCAGCCTTGGCGATGTGCAGGTTCTCATGGATCATCAGCCTCCGTAAGGTTTCCTTGCTGACCCGGATACCAGTGAATTCCTCCAGCTTCTCCCGCATGAAGGTCGGTTTGAAGCCCGCCGTGATCGGCTGATGGATAAACTGCCTGATTTGGTCCACCAGCTCTTCTCTCAACCGTCGATTGCTCGGCTTGCCACGCTGCAGCGACACTAACCCTTCATCACCAATTTCTCGGTATCTTCTGATGAGCCTCCTGACTTGTCTTTCGCTGATACCCAGGGTTTCTGCGGCTGCTTTTTGCGTGATCCGCCGATCGATTGCTTTGTCTAAATAGGTCTTCCTTTTGAGTTCTTCTTGGGTCTTTCTGATTGTCCATTTCATGTAGTTAATTGTCCTGCCTTTTAGGACATTTCTAATTTGCTACTTTAGGACATTATCATGTTGCCACTACACGAAATCGGTATTAAAGTTTAAAACTTTACAAGCTTAGGCTATAATTCATGCGTTCAAAACCTCTATTTAAGGGAGAAGTATCACTATGGAAGAATCAAAGACAAACCAACCCCAAGCCGAGGCTTTACGGGTTTCATGGCACGCGCTCGACGCCGGTGCAGTACTCGAAAAACTGCAAGTCCCCATCGATAGCGGCCTGACCACCGAAGAAGCCAAAAAACGCGTTGAGACATATGGTCTGAACGAATTGGTCGAGAAAAAACACACTACCTTCCTGCAGATGTTGTGGGCGCAGATCAACAGCTTTGTGATCTGGCTTCTGATCGGGGCTGCTGTCATTTCAGCGGTCCTGGGTGATTGGGTCGAAGCTGGCGCCATCCTGCTGATTGTCGTACTCAATGCCATCATGGGCATCGTACAGGAATCACGCGCTGAAGCCTCGCTGGCCGCCCTCAAGAAGATGGCTGCGCCAGAAGCCCAGGTGTTGCGTGATGGGTTCAGACAACCCATACCCTCACGCGAATTAGTGCCTGGAGACGTGGTCTTTATCGAAGCTGGCAATCATATCCCGGCAGATATTCGCCTGCTTGAAGCCATCAACTTGAGCATTGATGAAGCCTCCCTCACCGGCGAGTCTGTCCCAGCCAAGAAAAACGCTGAGGGACACCTCGACTCGGACATTCCGCTGGGCGACCGCGAAAACTCAGCCTTTATGGGCACGACCGTTACTTACGGACGTGGTAAAGGCGTGGTCACCGGCACAGGCATGACCACCCAGCTTGGTCTTATAGCTACCATGCTCCAGACCGTCGAGGAAGAGCAAACACCGCTGCAGAAGCGACTTGACCAACTCGGCAAAACACTCGGTATCGCTGCCATGATCGTGTGTGCGATCGTTTTTATCATCGGCGTTGCTCGACTTCTTACACAAGGTTCTGTCGAATTCGGCAGTGCAGCTTTCTGGCAAGAAATTGTTGCCCTGTTCATGATTGCTGTCTCGCTGGCAATCGCTGCAGTTCCTGAAGGCCTGCCCGCTGTGGTTACCATCAGCCTGGCTGGTGGCATGCGCGAGATGGTCAACCGGCACGCTCTCATCCGCCGTTTGGCCTCCGTTGAAACCCTTGGCTCAGTCACCACCATCTGCACCGATAAAACTGGCACGCTGACCCAAAATCAGATGACCGTCACTAAATTATGGGTGGATGGACAGATGATCGACATCACTGGCGCTGGCTACGAACCAGTCGGCGATTTCCTTATTGATGGTCAGAAGATCGACCTCATGCAATACCAGGGTGCCCGTAATGCCTTGTGGGTTGGCTCGCTCAACAATGATGCCCAGCTCGACCCCAGCGGTGAAAGCGACGGCAAAACTACCTACCGCATGATCGGTGACCCCACCGAAGGGTCTATTCTGGTAGCAGCTTACAAAGCCGGTGCCACTGGCAAGGAGTTAAACTCCAACTACCCCCGCAAGCAGGAAATCCCCTTCGACTCTGAACGCAAGCGCATGGTTACCATTCACGAGATCGTCAAGCCTGGTGACGGTGATATTTCACCCTTCTACAGTGACGAAAAAACCTATAAATACGTCATCAACGTCAAAGGCGCTCCGGATATTGTGCTCAACCTGTGTCGTTACATCCAAAAGATGGATAACTCGGTGGTTGAGTTTACAGAAGAGCTGCGTCAAAGTGTGCTGGCTGCCAATGACAAAATGACTGGCCAGGCGCTGCGCGTGCTCGGGGTGGCTTATCGCCCGGTAACCGAACAGCCTGTTGAGATGGACGCTTCGAAGCTCGAAAAAGACCTGGTCTTCTCCGGTCTGATCGGTATGATCGACCCCTCCCGTGACGAGGTCAAGCCTGCCCTCAAGGAAGCGCTTTCTGCAGGTATTCGCTCAGTCATGATCACTGGCGACTACCCCAACACCGCCAGAGCCATCGCCGAAGATATCGGTCTGCTGCAACCCGGCCACCAGGTATTGATGGGCGCTGACATCAACGACAAGACACCCGAAGAAATGCGCGAAATCGTTAAAATTACTGATGTTTACGCGCGTGTCAGCCCTGAACACAAGATGAAGATCGTGGATGCGTTACGTGACAATGGCGAAATCGTGGCCATGACCGGCGACGGTGTCAACGATGCTCCGGCTATCAAACGCGCCGATATCGGCGTTGCCATGGGTATTACCGGTACCGATGTGGCCAAGGAAACCGCGGATATGGTGTTGACCGATGACAACTACGCCTCCATTGTGAGTGCTGTTGAGCAAGGTCGCATCATCTACAGTAACATCCGCAAATTTGTTTACTATCTGGTCTCCTGCAACATCGCTGAGATCATGATTATTTTCCTGGCGACCTTGTTTGGTTGGAATACCCCGTTGGCTCCCATCCAACTGTTGTGGCTAAACCTGGTCACGGATGGCGCCCCCGCGCTCGCCCTGGGTTCCGAAAAGGGCGATCCGGACATCATGGAGCACCCACCCCGCCCGAGCAAGGAACCCATCATCAACAAGTTCATGCTCAGAGGGATCGTGGTACAGACCATCGCCATCACTGCAGCTACTTTGATCGCCTTCTTCCTGGGCGGCGGTTGGCAAAAAGGCTCGGCCCCTGAGGCTCGCGTCCTTTCTGAGACTTACGCTTTCGTGACCCTCTCGTTGAGCGAACTGCTGCGTGCCTTCACCGCCCGCTCTGAGTACTATCCATTGGCTAAAATTGGAATCTTTAGCAACAAGAACATGAACCTGGCAGTGTTGGTCTCGATCGTCTTAGTCATTGCGGTCATTTATGTACCTTTCCTGCAGAATGTGTTCGAAACGACTGGCATCGACATAGTGCACTGGTTAGAAATCTTGCCTCTGATCTTCATCCCGACCATAGCGGCTGAGGTGATGAAATCAGTCACCTATAAGAAGTACGAAAAAGACCGCCAGGCTGCCTTACAGGCTTAGGCTTAGCGGATATAACAAGACCCTCGAGAAAATCGGGGGTCTTTTGTTGTGTCACCGCACCAAATTGACTGTTGATATCCTGCCTTCCGTCGTCCCCCCCTTCTCTTGTCATCCTGAACCGCAGGTAAAGGATCTAACCTTAGGCTTTCCCTCAATTACTGCCGGATGCTTCGCAATAAATGCTGAGATGACGAGGCAATTTGTTCAGCGGCGGTTGCTTGGGTTAAATCAGTACCACGAGTCAAATCAAGTGAGTCTCAATCATCTCAATGTTATACTTGGGCATATTCTTGACTTAGGAGCCTCCCATGAAAATCTTGATCACCGGCGGAGCCGGATACATCGGCAGCACCATCGCCTCCGCGCTTGAAGATGCTGGCCATACCCCAGTCATTCTTGATTCACTCGTCACTGGACGCAAAGAATTCATCCGCGACAGGATCTTCTACCATGCCGATATTTCCGATCGTGCCATGGTGCGGAAGATGTTCAGCGAGCACCCCGATATTGAGGCCACCATCCACTGCGCCGCGCTGATCGTCGTGCCCGATTCAGTCAGCCGCCCCTTCGACTACTACACCGAAAATGTGGTCAAGAGCATGGGTTTTTTTAAGTTGTTAGCCGAGCTCAATCATCCCAAAGTCGTGTTCAGCTCTTCCGCAGCAATCTATGACGCTGTGCCCGGTTTTATGGTCACCGAAGAATCTCCCTTGCTACCGCTGAGCCCTTATTCTCGCTCGAAGTTCATGATGGAAATGATCCTTCAGGATTTCTGCCGCGCTTACGGGCTCCAAGGCATTGCGCTGCGTTACTTCAATCCCATCGGAGCTGACCCCCAGATGCGCTCAGGCTTGCACATCCAGTTCCCCAGTCATCTGATCGGCAAATTGGTCGAGGTTGCCCTCGGTCATGAGCCGGTTTTCTTCCTGACCGGGGTGGATTGGCCAACCCGTGATGGCTCCGGCATTCGCGATTACCTGCATGTTTGGGATCTGGTTCAGGCTCATGTTGCCGCTGTGGAACGCTTCGACAACATTATTGAAAAAGGGCGTGAGGACGATTTGGATTACGTGGTCATCAATCTCGGCACTGGTACGGGCGTTACGGTCAAGGAATTCGTGGATGCCTTTGAAGAGGTCTATGGAGCTAAAATTGCCGTGGTTGAGCAGCCTCCCCGTCCGGGTGATGTGGTCGGTGCCTATGCCAATGCGGATAAAGCGCGCAAACTATTGGGGTGGAAAACCAAATTAACCATCGCTGACGGCATCTCCGACGCACTCAAATGGGGCCGCGTCAGGGATAAAATCATTCATTATTAATGTCTATGAAACAAGAGAAAAAATGAGCAATAAAGGCAAGATGATATGCACGAATTAACCCTTTCGATTGGACATGAGCGGATATGTGATTGTCCAAAAACGCACATTAATTGTTTGACAGGTAAAGACTGGCTTAAGAATCAATTAGGCGTATGGCAATTCACCTACGAAGCCCGTGACATTAGAAACAAAGAAGTTCACCCTGCTACGTTTCCGATTTCGCTCTCTAAAAAGATCATTAGCCTCTTCTCCCATGAAGGCGAACTGGTCATCGATCCTTTCGTTGGCAGCGGAACAACACTCGTTGCGGCAAAGGATCTAAACCGGAATGCTGTCGGATTTGATCTTCTTGACAAATACGTTGACCTTTCTAATTCTCGAGTTAACCAACAGAGCTTATACTCAGAAACCAAACAGTTAGCAATTAAAGCAGATGCAATAGATATAGACAATTATTTTGAACCTGAAACGGTGGCACTCATATGGACATCGCCACCCTATGCAAATCTCTTGAATCGGAAACGGCTCAACAAATCCCGTCGTGATAGAGACAATGGACAACTCCACAAAGTTGAGCAATATTCCCAAGATCCTAGAGATTTGGGCACGATGGACCTCGATATATATACATCAGCGATGGGTGATATCTTTGAGAGGTTACTTCCCTTATTGAGGATTAAGGGACATTGTGTAATTAATGTTCCCGATTTTTGGTGGGAAAACCAAAGAATTACTCTACATATGTCGATAATTGAGGAGTTTAGGAAGAGGGGTTTTGAGCTTCGCAATACGATAATTTGGGACCGAACCAATATAGTAAATAACATAGGAATTTTTGGATACCCTAGCAACTATATTACTATGGGCACTACCTTTGAGTATTTGTTGGATTTCTGGAGGCCTCTTCGTGACTGAAATAATCACCAAAGATTCATTGATCAACTCGCTCACACGGATCAGAGAATTGGGTTGGGTTAAAAACGCTCGGCCCGGTAATGCAGGAGGAGTTGGAAACACTTTAGAGGATCTGCTTGGCATCAGCGAAAATAATTTACCAATTCCGAATGCCGCAGAATGGGAATTGAAAGCTCATCGCAAAAACACCACTTCGCTTACAACATTATTCCATATGGAACCCTCACCTAGGGCATTAAGATTTGTCCCAAATATATTATTACCTTTCTATGGATGGCATCATCAATTGGCTGGCACAAGATACGGTTCTGCGGAGAAAAGCTTCAGACAGACTATCTGTGGATCGACTTATTCTGATAGAGGGTTTACTGTTAGAGCAGATGTAGAAAAAAGACAAATATATATTTCTTTTGATTCACAGAAGATTACTGACAGACATAGTGAATGGAAAGACAACCTGGAGAAGACTATTGGCTTAGGCGAACTCGAGCCTCGACCTTACTGGGGTTTTGATGATATTGGCCACAAAGCAGGCACAAAGTTGATCAATACTTTTTTTGTTCTTGCTGATAATCGATTTGTTGACAAAATTGAATACTTTCACTATAACAAACTCATTTTGTTAAGTTCTTTTAGTACTGAACGCTTCGTAGATGCGATCGTTCAAGGCAAAGTATATATAGATTTTGATGCAAGAACAGGCCATAATCATGGCACTAAGTTTAGATTGCCATCGATTTTTTTACCTGATTTGTATGCCAAGGTTGATGTGATTTTCTAGATAATATCCAGAAAATATATCGCTCAGAACACCACCCCAACTTTCGCTAATAAATATAAGCGAAACTGTCTCTTAGGATGTAAGTGCTTTACCATTTTTTCTGGATTTTATCGCGTTGATCTCCTGGCTTGAATAAAAATCCAACCAATACACCAAACACAAAACCGCCAATATGTGCCCAGAAGGCCGTACCACCCACATCTGCTGCTTTGGCGTCAAGCGTCGCAAAACCGCTGAAAAGCTGCAATAAGAACCACAGTCCCAGTACGACTGCCGCAGGAACCAAGCGCAATCTTGCCCAAAAACCGATCGGAATGAAAGTATAAATGCGCGCTCTGGGATAAAGCACCAGGTATGCCCCCAGCACTGCCGCGATCGCGCCGCTGGCACCAACGGTCGGCACTATACTCTGCGGATTGATCAGGATATGTAGCGCGGCAGCCGCGAAACCACCCGCCAGATAGAAATTCAGGTATCCAACATGCCCCAGCCGATCTTCAACATTATCGCCAAAGATCCACAGATATAACATATTCCCAAGCAGGTGCACCCACCCAGCGTGCATGAACATGCTGGTCAGTACAGTTCTGAGACT
>JBASOE010000013.1:0-3910 GCA_049657925.1 Anaerolineaceae bacterium | reverse complement strand
GGTCGACCCACCCTACATGGATGTGGTCCATATGCCTCCGTAGGGTGGTGTTGACCCGCTCAAGACCTAAGCCACCTACGGAATCTGTCGGTTCAACCCACCATCGCACTGCACCGTCAAATTTGAATCACGGGGTCATGGAATTGATCTGTGCGATGGGTCGGACCTGTTCATGACTCATGAGAGATTCTTGGAAATACCCGCCCAGGTCGACCCACTCTACATAGATGTGGTCAACCCACCATCACTTTGCACCGTCAAATTTGAATCACGGGGTCATGGAATTGATCTTTGCGGTGGGTCTGACCTGTCCATGACTCGTGAGAGATTCTTGGAAATGTCCGCCCAGGTTGACCCACCCTACATGGATTTGGTCAATCTGACCTCGTACAAGGGGCTGGTCCCCGTGTCAGCCCAATCGGCTGAGTACCCACGATTGCTTGGGTAACCACGTACCTTAAGAGGGTGGTCCCCTAAGGGTTACCCCTACAAGGCAAAAACGACTATTCATGGTTTTTTTTCGTAGGGGCTTGGCATACCGCCCACTACCATCAATCTTGTCATCCTGAGCATCCTTTGCGAAGGATCTATCCGTTGATTGGCTTTTTCTTAAGCCAGATTCTTCGCTAACGCTCAATGACGAGAAAAAAATATGGCAAAAATCCTTTGAACGGAAGGGCTTCGCGTGGGTTTCATATAGAACTTGCTTAACAACCCCCATACAAGGATAATATGAACCAACAGAGAAACTAAAGAGCAAAGGAAACATAATGCCAAAGAAAACACCCATTCAACAATCCGGCTGGTCACTAAAAGATCTTTTTGAAAGCTTTGACGACCCCGGGATTGAACAAACCTTCACCAAACTCACCGACCAAATCCAGCAATTTGAAGCCTTCCGCGCGGAGCTCAAACCTTCCCTGAGCGCCAAACGCTTCAATGAGATCATCCATGAGATCGAAGCCATCGACAAACAGATCACGTATCTCTATGGTTTCGCTGAGCTTTCGTTTGCAGCCAACACGCAGGACCAGAAGGCTCAAACCGCCATGGCGCGCGTCCAACAATTCTTTGCAGAAAAAGCTAACAAAACCATGTTCTTCGAGTTGTGGTGGAAGGCGCTGGATGTGAAAAATGCCGAAAGGTTGCTCGACGCGAGCGGCGACTATCGCTATTGGCTGGAACAAATGCGCAACTTCAAGCCGTTCACACTTTCCGAACCTGAAGAGAAAATTGTCAACCTCAAGAACGTCACCGGTTCAAACGTGCTCAATACACTCTATGACTCACTTACCAACCGCTATGTCTTCAAGCTTAACGTGAAGGGTGAAGACAAAGAGCTGACCCGCGGTGAGCTGATGGCGTTGGTGCGCACGGATGACGCCGACCTGCGGGCACGCGCTTACCAGGAACTCTATCGGGTCTACGGTGAGGACGCTCCCATCCTTGGTCAAATCTACCAGGGTTTGGTTCGAGACTGGCGCAACGAAAACGTTACCCTGCGCGGTTTCAAAAGCCCCATGGCAGTGCGCAACCAGATTAACGACTTGCCCGATGAAGTAATCAATACTCTCATCGAAGTGACCCGCCAGAACATTGGCATCTTCCACCGCTATTTTAGGGTCAAAGCCAAACTGCTGGGTTTGAAAAAACTGCGCCGCTACGACATCTACGCCCCAGTATCGAAATCGGATAAAAGGTATGAGTACGAACAAGCGATGAACTTGACCTTTGAAGCTTTCGAACGCTTCGACCCCAAATTCGCGGCCATGGCAAAGCGTGTCTTTGACCAAAAGCACGTCGACAGCGAAGTGCGCAAGGGCAAGATGGGCGGTGCTTTCTGTGCTACGCTCACCCCTGACCTGTCTCCGTGGGTGCTGTTGAATTTTCAAGGCAAAGCGGACGACGTCTCGACCATGGCGCACGAACTTGGACATGCCATCCACTCGATGATGGCGGAAGAACACACCCTCTTCACCCAAGGGGCTGCTTTGCCACTGGCCGAAACCGCTTCAACCTTTGGCGAAATGACCCTCACCGACCTGTTGTTGGAGCGCGAAGAAGACTCTGATGTAAGGCGTGACATCCTCTTTCGCCAAGTGGACGACGCTTTCGCAACCATCATCCGCCAAATCTACTTCGCCATCTTCGAACGCGATGCCCACGAAATGATCGCCAAAGACGCTTCAGTGGATGAGCTCAGCAAAGCCTACCTCGAAAACCTTAAGGAAGAATTTGGAAAAGCAGTCGATATCTCGGACGAATTCAAACACGAGTGGGTCTCCATCCCCCATATTTACGGCACGCCCTTCTATGTTTACGCCTATGCCTTTGGCCAATTGCTGGTCTTCGCGCTTTACAAACGCTATCAGGAAGAGGGCGAAAGCTTCAAACCGAAGTACATGCGCATCCTTTCGGCTGGCGGCTCCATCGCTCCGATCGCGCTGCTTAAGGAAGCCGGCATGGACGTCACTACCGCCGAATTCTGGCAGGGTGGCTTTGACGTGATTGATGGTATGGTCAAAAAGCTGGAAAAACTGGCCATGTAAACCAGATCGGTCAACAAAAAAAGCAGAGTCTATGAGCGATTCTGCGGTTTTTTATCGTTAATAGCAAAAGATTTAGATATTGAAGCGAACCTCGATAATGTCGCCGTCAGCCATGGGGTAATCCTTGCCTTCCACTCGCAGTCGGCCGTGGTTGCGGGCTTCGGCGTTGCTGCCGTACTTGATCATATCTTCGTAAGCCACGATCTCAGCACGAATGAAGCCCTTTTCGAGGTCAGAGTGAATCACGCCCGCCGCATCCTTGGCGGTGCCGCCGCGGCGCAGGGTCCAGGCGTGCACTTCTTTTTCTCCCGCGGTGAAGAAGGTTTGTAAGCCAAGCAAGTCGTAGGATAACCTGATCAGTCGCACCAACCCAGTCTCGGTGACACCGAACTCTTCCATGAACATGGCGGCGTCTTCGGGTTTAAGCGCGGCCAGGTCCATCTCGAGCTTGGCAGCCATGCTGACAGCATCGGTGTGGGGATGGGGACTGGTGTATTCAACTGGTTTTTGGTCTTCGCTGATATTGAAAACCACAATCTGGGGTTTGCGGCTCAAAAAGCCGAAACTGGCCAGCACTTTGTCCTCTTCAGCGCTGAAATTGTAATGTCGCAAGGGTTTATCCTGCGAGAGCACGGCGTGCAGGCGCTCGAACAGGTCAATCTCGTACTGGGTAACCTCGCGCGGACGCGCTACGCCGCGACGATGTTCCTCGCGTAGTTTTTCGAGGCGACGCTCAACCATGATCAGGTCGTTGAGGATGAATTCAGAGTCCAGAGTCTTGAGGTCGCGGATGGGGTCGATACTGCCGGCCTGATGTGGCACGGAGGCGTTTTCGAAGCGGCGCACGACGTGCAGCAGTCCGTCCATTTGCGCGATCTGGTTGATCAACTGACCGGACAGACCTTCTTTGTTGGCGCTGCCATCCAGCCCGGCGATGTCGGCATAGGTCACCTTGGTGCGCACAATCTTCTTGGGAACGTAAAGCTTCACCAGTTCGTCCACCCGATCGTCGGGCACATCGACCACAGCGGTGCGAACTTCCATGCGTCCCGAGGACATCTCGGTCGGCACGTCAGCCTTGGTCAGGGCTTTATAAAGGGTAGTTTTGCCTGACTGCGGCAGGCCAATGATTCCAAGTTGCATAATAACTCCAGTTGCTTTATTCGTTGCAATTATACCCTCCACGTTGTTGGGTCAGATTACATCAAGCGGCACATCAAAACTTAAAGGTGTCTTCTATCAGCTATGAGCTATCACCTATCTATTTGATTTTCGCTTGACCGCCTTCGAGGTTGTGGTAAGATTCTTTTCCACTCGCCGGAGTGGCGGAATAGGCAGACGCGCACGACTCAAAATCGTGT
>JBASOE010000012.1:0-2504 GCA_049657925.1 Anaerolineaceae bacterium | reverse complement strand
ATCGGCATCACCAACCAGCGGGAAACCACCTTGATATGGGATAGGATTACTGGTAAACCGATCGCCAATGCAGTTGTCTGGCAGGACACACGCACTAGTTCATTGATCAACGAGCTATCTAAAGAAGGCGGATTGGACCGGTTCAGAGAAAAAGTGGGTCTGCCACTCTCAACCTACTTCTCCGGCCCCAAGATCCGTTGGCTGCTCGACCATACCCCTGGCGCGCAAGCGCGTGCTGAGGCGGGAGAACTGCTGTTTGGCACGATGGACTCGTGGTTAATCTGGAACCTGACTGGCGGAGCACAAGGCGGGCAGCACTTCACCGACGTTACCAACGCCTCGCGCACTATGCTGATGAACCTTGAAACCCTCGATTGGGACGCTGACATGCTGCAACTGTTGAACATTCCAGCCGCGATGCTTCCAGAAATCAAATCTTCCAGCGAAGTCTATGCGCAGTGCGTGCTACCGGAACTCAAATGGGTGCCGATCGCGGGCGTGCTGGGCGACCAGCAAGCCGCGCTTTTTGGGCAGACTTGCTACGAGCCGGGTGAAGCCAAAAACACCTACGGCACGGGTTGCTTCATGTTGATGAATACCGGTACCCAACCCATTCAAAGCCGACACGGATTGCTGACCACCCTGGGATACCGTATCGGAGATCAGCCTGCCGTTTATGCCCTCGAGGGATCGGTGGCCATCGCCGGCGCGCTGGTACAGTGGCTGCGCGACAACCTGAAGTTGATCGCCCAATCCTCCGAGATCGAAATGCTTGCAAAATCGGTGGAGGATAGCGGCGGGATTTATATCGTGCCAGCTTTTTCCGGGCTATTTGCCCCCTACTGGAAGAGCGACGCGCGCGGCGTGATCGTTGGGCTGACACGCTTTATCAACAGTGGACATCTGGCGCGTGCTGCCCTCGAAGCAACCGCCTACCAAACCCGAGATGTGATCGAAGCCATGAACCTCGATTGTGGCGTTGAGCTCAAGTCGCTCAAGGTGGATGGCGGCATGGTGGTCAACCAAACGCTGATGCAATTCCAGGCTGATATCCTGGGAGTGGAGGTAATCCGCCCGCAAGTTGCTGAAACCACCGCGCTCGGTGCGGCTTATGCTGCTGGTTTGGCGGTGGGCTTCTGGAGCGATCTGAGTGAACTGAAAGCCAATTGGGCGGTTGGCCAGGGATGGAACCCTCAGATGCAAGCAGAAAAGCGCGAAAAGCTGTATCACGGCTGGAAGAAAGCTGTTACGCGCACTTTTGATTGGGTGGAATAAGCAATTTCATCCGTTTTACATCGAGCAGAGATCGCCAACCTCTGCTTTTTATTGCGGATCGGCGGCACATAAATTGCACTAAATCTTAATGACAATCAAATTGAGGAAGGGTAGATGGATTCAAGAACATTGCGACGATGGGCTCTATATGCCGTGTTAGTTGTGGCCAATATTCTCATCCTTGTGTCCGCGTTTAGCAACAAGGTAAGCATAAAACTACCGGCCTTGCCCAAATCACAGCCATCCACCGGGACATATATCTATCTGCCCCTTGTCAGCAAGCCGTCCGATCCGTTGACCATGCAGAAAAACCACACCGGTTACGTCGAAATAGAGGCCGAGCAACAAGTATTGCACCTGGTCGGCGAGATCAGCAATCAGAGCGGAAAGAACCTCAGAAACGTTGTCATCGAAGCCAGGCTGCTCGATCGCAGCGGAATGTTGCTTGAAAGCCTCCAGGGCAATCTGGCACTCGACCTGTTACCTGATGGCACGACCAGCTGTTTCAACCTTGCCACTACACTTCCGGAAGAGTATGAGAACTACGAATTAAAAGTTCTGAGTTTTACCCAGGTCGAGGGGGATGAAAACGCCGTGGAGTCATACGTCACCAACGCATACTTTGACGGTGATTTTGGCTGGTACGCAGTCAATGGAGTCGCCATTTATGAAATCGGCAACATCAGCGGGGATGTGGCGGTTGCGGCGACGTATTATGACAAACAAAAACAAGTAATCGGGTGTGAACAGACCTTCGCCAACTTCCCTGAGTCAGAAGTCCCCGAACCAGGAGTGTTCTCGTTCTACTTCATGGGCAGCAACGCATTTAAGGTCACCGAAGCCCATACCCTGGCGATCAACGCAGCAATCAGGGAAGAGTAAGCGCTACAGAATAGACAGCTACACATTCAAATTCTTAAACCCACCCCGTAGGTCGGAATGCCCCTCTTTTGGGCACTCCGTCGTATCAATCCAACGGAGAAATCGGCGGGGCACTCCGCTATTCCAACAACTGCAATAAAGGCGGAGTCCGCAACAGAAGCGGATTCCGCCCTACATTTGCACTCCTGCTTAAACCCACCTCGTAGGTCGGAATGCCCCTCTTTTGGGCACTCCGCCATTTCAACAACGGCAATAAAGGCGGAGTCCGCAACGGAAGCGGATTCCGCCCTACATGTGCACTCCCGCTGCTTAAACCCACCCCGTAGGTCGGAATGCCCCTCTTTTGG
>JBASOE010000011.1:0-19937 GCA_049657925.1 Anaerolineaceae bacterium | reverse complement strand
ACTTCTCCCTTGTTTACAGTGAGGGTGATTCCGCCCAGCGCCCAGAAATGCCTGAAGCTGACCTTGCGCGTGATAAGACGAATAGCGAACTCTTTGAAGGTGCCAATTCTTTCGGTCGGTACGCGATAGCGCACGGCAACATCCTCAAGGATCAGCATTGGGGAGGGTTCTGTGGTAAGTAATTGAATCTCAGACACGGTAGGCATACTCGTCAGACTTTGATGTGAAGAACAGCCAGCCAACAATCAAGGTGCCAAGACCCCAGGCAGCAGCCGGCCAAATCTCTGAAAAGGGTGGAATGACACCCTCCCGTATAGGTAAGCGGAATAACTTCACCATGTGGTACATCGGGTTGGCAACAAATAACCAGCGGATGTTTTCAGGGATGATCGATTCAGGATATACAATGGGTGTCAGATAAAACCAGGCGGAGAGCACGATCTGGTACATCTCGGCTACATCTGGAAAGTAAATTCCCAACGTTGAGATGAACAACCCAAATCCTAATGTAAAACAAACCAAGATTAAGATAGACACAGGAATGAAAACCCAGGTCCAATACAGCGGTGCCCCAGTAATCAGGATGACTAGAACAAGCGGGATAAGCGAGAGCAACATATTGACCAATGCGGTGCCAATCGCTGAAATGCCAAAGATGGTCCTTGGCACGTAGATCTGCTTCATCAAACTCCCGCCCCACATCAACCCAGACATGGCGGCGTTCGTGCCCTGGCTGAAAAAATTCCAGGTAACAATGCCTGTCAGGATGTAAACAGAATAAAACTGTTCGGCATTAAATAGGTTGGAAAACACAAATGTTAGGATCAGCATCGTCCCCAGGGGGTTGAGCATCGTCCATGCAACGCCCAAAACCGAACGCTTATAACGCGTCAGAATATCCCTTCGGACGAGTTGTTTGAGCAAGTACTGATAGTTTTTCAGGTCACGCAATTCCGATAACGCGTGTGATACCTGTCGATCAGAATCGTAGATTGGTTTTGTCTCTGCGGTCAATCCGTTCACCCTTCGGCTTATTAATATTCAGCATATAATATTACCACATGACACTTGCAGACAATTCCCCTCTACGATCCCCTATACCCCTATCTGACCAGCCTTTTTTTTCTGTTCAGATCGTCAATTGGAATAGTGGTCAATACCTGCACGAGTGTCTGAAAGCACTGGACAATCAAACTTTCACTGATTTTGTAGTGCGCGTGTTAGACAACGGATCAGACCAACTTTTGCCAGCGGACATTAAAGAGACTTTCGCCGCGTTAAATCTGACGGTCATGCGATCCGAAAAAAATCTTGGTTTTGCTGGCGGTAACAACCTACTGGCACGTTCGAGCACATCTGATTACCTCGTCCTACTTAATGCGGATGCCTTTCCTGAACCAGACTGGCTCGAAAAAGTCCACAGAGCCTGCCTTGAGCATCCCGACCACTTTTTTGCTTCTCGGCTCGTCTCTGCCTCCGATCCGACCATTCTGGATGGCGAGTGGAATGTCTATCACGCCAGTGGGCTTGCCTGGCGTCGCAACCACAACAAACCTGTCACCCAGTCGACACCCCTTGAGCGCCGGGTCTTTTCTGCTTGCGCAGCGGCTGGCGTCTATCCTCGCCCGGCGTTCGAGGCGATCGGTGGCTTCGATGAGGACTTCTTCGCCTATATGGAGGACCTCGACCTCGATTTCCGCCTGCAACTGGCCGGATACCCCTGCCTTTACCTCCCGAACGCAGTAGTCAGGCACGTCGGGGCGGGCTCGACCTCTTCACGCAGCGGCTTCATGCTCAGGCACGGCCATCGCAACCTGATTTGGACCTTTGTCAAAAATATGCCGGGGGCTTTCTTCTGGCTACTTCTTCCTTGGCACATTCTTGCCAATCTTATCTACTTTGTGCTAAGCTTCCTTCTTCAAAACGGGTCGGAATTGAGACGTGGAAAGCTTGAAGCTATGCAGGGATTGGCCAAAGTATGGAGAAAACGAAAACAGATTCAACACAACCGCAAGGCATCTGCCTGGTCAATCGCCAAACAATTGGACTGGAATCCTTTCTCTCCTTTAATCAAAATGTCTTACAAATGAGCCGACCTGAGTTGGCAAAGTTATAATTCCACACAATTCATGTGAGGTTACGATGACAGAATCTTCCGTTCGTTATTTTTATATCAACAACGCTGGCAAAATCAGCCTGGTCTCTTCACTGCATGACGCCATCAAAGCCGCGGAAGACTCGGGCTACTTTTGGCTCGATTTTTGCGATCCCAATAGCGACGACCTCGAGCCACTCATCCCCAAACTTGGTCTACACCCTCTCTCCATTGAGGATTGTCTAAACGATGAGCAGTTACCCAAACTCGATCTATTCCCGAACTATTCCTTTATGATCTTTAATATCTTCGAGCCCACAGCGGAAGAACTAATAGCACATGAATTGGACCTGTTTATTGGCAGCAACTACCTGATCAGCGTGACCGGTCGGGATTCCAACGGCTCCCATCTGCTCCAATCCATAGATCGTTCTCTCGAACGTGAACAGGAGTATCTTAAGCTTGGTCCAGCATATCTATTGCATATGATTGTCGACAAAGTGGTCGACCACAAGTTCAGCGCCATCGAAAGTATTGAAGAAGTTCTGGATGGTTACGAAACCGTGATCATCGACCAGGAACAAGACTTCAACCCAGGTAAATTGATGGATTCCCGCCGTGACCTGCAAACTATCCGCAAGTCTCTCTTCCATGAACGCGAATTGGTCAGCAAGATCATTCGACAGGATAGCCCCTTCTTCCCTGAACGCTCAATCGTGTATTTTCGTGATGTCTATGATCACCTTTCAAAATACTACGAAATGTCCGACAGCGCCCGTGACCTGGTCACTAGTTTGATGGAGATCCACCTCAGCATGATCAATAACCGCATGTCGCGCATCTCAAACCGCACCAATGCCACCATGCGCCGTTTAACCCTCATCACCACCATTTTTATGCCGCTCACTCTTATCGCAGGCATCGGGGGCATGTCCGAGTTCACCATGTTGACCGGCGGCGAGAAAAAC
Source organism: Anaerolineaceae bacterium (assembly GCA_049657925.1). Classification (GTDB taxonomy): domain Bacteria; phylum Chloroflexota; class Anaerolineae; order Anaerolineales; family Anaerolineaceae; genus Mesolinea. Next base: position 16,874 of record JBASOE010000011.1, on the reverse strand, counting down.
GCCAATATCGCCTATCTGATTCTAATTGCGGTTATGGCGATCATCGGCACTCTCAATTGGCTTTACCTGCGCAAGATGGAGCGAGACCTCAAAGACTCCCCCGAGGATTAACCCACTTTAGGTCGTCGGATTCCTGAGTCGGTTCGGGGATGGCAGATGCCTCTGCTGGAGCAGCTCTAAGTGCTGCTTCAAGGTCGATGGGAGTATTGATCAGGCGGCGCAATTTAACCCAAACGCCATCTGCCTTTTGGGTGTCCCATTCCTGTATAAATTCGACATACGTTTGTCCCCTTTTTTCTAACTGGGCTTCCTTGAAAGCTTCCAATCCCGGCAGCAATCGTTTCAGGGGGCCAGCATGTCCATAATAACCAACAATGCGGGCCTTTTCCTCCTCGATAAACTCAGGGATCATGGTAATCCACACATCCAGATCATGCACATTACCCAAAATTTCCTGGATCTGTTTAACTGCTGACAGGTAGGGCTTGATTGGATCGCCATACAGGTCTTCAAAAGCTTCCAAAGTGTAACGTAAGCGCTTGGCACTGATACGCATGGCGTGCAATTCAGCGACCTCTTTCGGATCGCGCACGATCTGCTCATGACTTTCAAGTTCATCAAGACTTCGGTTGATAACATCGAATGCAAGGTGGTAAAGCGCGGGAGAATACAGGTAGACACCCTGAGTATTGGCTAACAAGGGGGCGGACCATTCGCGGAGCTCCCCAACAACGTCATCTTTGATGAATTTTTCCATCGCGTGTGTAACATGCGCCTGGATATCCTGTCGCTTCTGGGTCAAGCGTAAGATCAGGCGTCGGATGCCCGGGGCCAGCCTTGAAGATGCGTAATTCGCGGCTTCTCCTTTGATGTATTCCAGGTGCACGTCCAGATCACGGGCTTCGCCAAGTGCACTGGTAACTTCCCGAACATCCTTTAGGATGGATTTAATGATCGGCTTTCGAAAACACGGCGAGAAGATCGCCAAAGCACTGCGCATTCGCCGCGAAGCCACCCGCATTTGATGAATCGCTTCAATATCCTCAGCCGCCTTAACTCCCTCAATCTGGGCTTCCAGGCTTGCAAGATGCTTCTTAATAATCCTTGCGCCATAGACGCACACGGTGTCACTTGCAACAGGGTTCATACCGGCTCCCTTTCAGGTCCGCGCCAAATGTCCTTCAGCGGAATTTAGCTTGGTTTTTTCGCTTTGATCAGACGATTGTGTAAAAGCGAGACTATTGGCGCTTTGAGCGACTCAAAAATCTCGTGTGGTGAGAGATCAGCATCAACCGGAACAAAGTTATACTCCCGTGCCAGCTCATCGAATTCTTTGCTCAACAGGCTTTGGTAGGTCACAAAGCTATCATACATGTTATCAGCCAGGTGCAAATCCATCCCTGACTCCCAGAAGTTCAGCCCACGCCCATGGATCAAACGGGTAACCAGGTTTGGAACCGAAGCTTTCATGTAGAGCACAATATCCGGTTTGAGCGCGATGCCGTAGAGGCTTCTCGCCCATGTTTTATCAATACCGCGGATGATGTCACGCGCGATCACCGAATAGAAATAACGATCCGAGAGCACAACAAACCCTGCTTGCAATGCCGGGATGATCTGGTTTTCAAGGCGATCAGCAAAATCCGCCAGATAGAACAGACTCATCGTGATCGGGCCAAGAGTGTGTCCGCTTTTTGCCTCGTCAAGTCCAGCCTGTGTCAGCGCGGATCGCGTTAACCCGGTGTCAGAGACCGCGTATCCTTCGTCCTCCAACCAACGGCGCAGCAATCGGATCTGGGTTGAACGGCCAACACCATCACTGCCTTCCAATACGATCAATTTTCCAGTAGGTTTCTGCATTTCGCGATAAGGAAAGCCAGCGCCATAGAAATTTGCGTTTTTCATTTACTACCTCCTTTATCCTTGCTATCCGCCTGAGGGTTTCGCATGAAAATCTCGGTTTTGTTGGGATTCGGCAAGCCTTTCCACTTTCCGAGCATCTGGTTGATCAAGGATCTGACCTTCTTCTGCTGGTCTTTAACGGGTAAGGTACCATCAATCATCGTCAATCCAAATTCGTCGACCATCTTATCGTACTCGTTTAGGATCTTGCCTTGGAACAGCTTGAAGCTCTCATTGATATTTTCCGACAGGTTAAGGTCCATACCCGCCTCGTAGTACTTCAAGGCGGCTCTGGCGCCGGTAATGCGGTCAACCGCAACATCCAGTGGGACGCGGAAGTAGAGCGCAGCGTCCGGCATGATGGCAAAAGAATACATGTTGCGCACCCATTCTGGGTCGACCCCCCTGGCAACGTCCCTGGCAAAGGCGGTGAAAGCATACCGATCTGCCAGCACAATCACTCCAGCTTTTAATAGAGGATAGATGCTGTTTTCCCAGCGATCAGCAAAGTCCGTGCAATGCAAGATGCTAAAGGTGGTCGGAGTGAAGGTTTTCTGTTTCTTCGCTGCTTTTGTAGTGCTCTTGACCAGAGCCGAGCTGTTCCACTCGCTGAAATAAACCGAATACCCTTGCGATTGCAACCACTTATAAAGCAGGTCGATCTGGGTGGACTTGCCAGACCCATCAATACCCTCGACGACGATCAGTTTTCCTTTGGTAGTGTTTGGTTTTAACACATTCTGCTCCTCTACTGAGTTCTTCCCTCATAGGGCTAAGGGCACGTCTTCTATACCTACATTATATAAGATATAAATAACTTTGCATTCTTTTCGTTATGCGCATTGGCAGGCGCGGAATAGGGCTTGTTCTGGATTGGTTGGAGGGGCTGAAAGAATTGTTAGCAGGGCTTGTGTACGTTTGTTTGTATGCATAGGCAACCCACATTTCGAGAATAATTGATTTGGTATAAATGATTGATATGTTTGGCAGCGATCAGAGGAAAGGGAGAGGCATAAATTCCATAATCATTGGAAGATAAGATAAAGCCAGTCCGAAAGGCTGGGTCTATCGATTTAACTTCTCTGATACATTTCAAGTTATCACGCCTTAACTCGAGCGCGATAAGTACTCAGTAACACCGCCAGGAACATGATCAATCCCCGAACCACATATTGCGTGTAAATATCGAAATTCAACAGTGTCATCCCATTTGAGATAACGCCCATAAAAATCACACCCAGCAGCGTGCCCTTTACAGTGCCTATTCCACCTGTCATCACAGCGCCACCAATGATGACAGAACTGATTACATCTGTTTCCCAACCGCGACCGAAACTATAAGAGCCAGCCAACACTTGGCCGGCAGTCATAATACCCGCGACAACTGCCAATAATTGGACCGCGATAAAACAAATAATCTTGGTCCTTTGAACATTGATGCCACTCAGACGGGCAGATTCAGGGTTGCCGCCGGTGGCATAAATTGAGCGACCTACGGTTGTATAACTCATGATGTAATTGATCAGGAAGTAAGCCACAATCAATACGATGGCTGGGTAGGGAATGCCATCGATCTTCTTAACCCCCAAAAAACTGACAATCCATGCCGGCATATTCAGTCGACCGCCTCCGAGTACATTGAACCAATCAGGGTACTGATTGGCAATAGGAAAGCCTTCACTGATGATTCCAGCCAAACCGTATAGTACTCCAAGCGTTACCAAGGTAACGATGAAAGGCTGCATCTTTGTGGCGTGGCTGAAATACCCATGCAATACCGCAATCAGGATTGCCAGGGTAACCGCGATAATAATTCCGAGGATACAGGCCTGGTTCAAAGACATGCCGCCAGCCACAAAATCACGGCAGGAGCGGGCAATAATAACGCCGCTCAACGCCACCTGGGATCCGATCGACAGATCGATCATTCCAGCAATGATCACCATTGTCATCCCAAACGCGATTACGCCTTTCATCGAATTGGCACGTAAAATATTCATCCAATTGGACCAGGTCATAAACCCCCTGACGTTGATGGAAAGAAGCAACACCAGGGCGATTAACATAATCTCGATGGTGTGATCGAGCAGAAAAATGGTTATACTTTTTCGGGATATGGTTCTGGTCGAAGTCATCTCAGCCATATCAACTTATTCTCCCTTCATGCAAACTTCGTAGAGTTCATTGATAGTGATTTTTTCCGGATCAACCTCTTTTACGATCTTTCCTTGCCGGATTACAATGATTCGATGGCAGACTTCAAGCAGTTCTTCGAGTTCTGTTGACACAAATATGGTCGAGATTCCCTTGCGCGCCTGATTCCACATTATTTCAAAAATTTGCTGTTTCGCGCCAACATCAATTCCGCGGGAAGGTTCATCGTACAGCATAATGCTGGGATTTGTGTTCAACCAGTTTCCAACAACCACTTTTTGTTGATTCCCGCCTGATAACGAGTTGCAGGACGCATTGATATTTGGGGTCTTTATCTCCAGATCTTTCACCTGACGCTCAGCAAAAATCTGGCGCTTCTTTTTATTTTCAATCAGACCATTAGCGGTCAGTTCCATGCTGGCGTAATTCAGGTTGTCGATGATGGAATGGATCAGGATTAGTCCTTCCAACTTGCGGTTCTCAGGTGTCAGTCCGAGCCCAACTTTCTTTGATCGAATCGGGTTGGTGTGGGAGATCTGTTTTCCGTTGACTATGATCATGCCCGCGTCGACAGGATCCGCACCAAATATTCCCCTGAGCAGCTCGGTCCGGCCGGAACCCAGCATACCTGCAATTCCGAGAACCTCTCCCCGCTTGAGTTCGAAGCGGATGTCTTCGTACCATCCGCGTCTAGTTAACCCTTTGACTTGCATGACGATCTCATCACTGATTTGGATGTCAGATGGCCGATTTTTAATTTCAATTTCCCCAAAGATCATGTCAACGATGTCTTTTTGTTCAACATCCGTCATTGCCACCGTCCCAACCACATGCCCATCCCGAAGGACGGTCACAGTATCCGCTATCTGGGCGAGTTCCTGCAATTTGTGGGTGATATAAATGATGCAGACTCCCTCCGCTCTTAATGCGCGTATGGCGTCAAACAGACTCTGCACCTCATTTTGAGCTAGAGCTGAAGTGGGTTCATCCAGCATGATCACTTTGGGATTAAAACTGAGCGCTTTGGTGATTTCTACAACCTGTGTCTGCCACATGCTCAGCCGGGAAAGAATCATGCGCGGATTGATTTTCACGTTCATCTTTCCCAATAATTCTGCCGCGTCGTTGTACGCCCTCGTCCAATCGATCCTGCCGTTTCGCTTGGGCATTCGATTAAGGAAGATATTCTCAGCCACAGTCAAACCTGGCACCAGGCTCATTTCCTGGTACACGGTCACTATACCTTCCTTATGGGCTTCGGTTGTTGAATTGAAGTCCAACTGGCGGTCATTCAAATAAAAGTGACCCGAGGTCGGTTTCAGAGCGCCAGCAAAAATCTTGATTAATGTAGATTTCCCGGAACCATTCTTTCCTACCAAAGCGTTCACCTTGCCACTGACGAACGAAACAGAAACATTTTCCAGCGCGCGAGTTCCAGGATAATCTTTGATGATATTTTCAGCCCGAAGGATTGAATCTGTCATCTCTCCCTGCCCTAATTAAAGAGAAAAATAAATGAAAAAATTTTGATAATGATACCAATCTTTTGAATAAGGAGGACATAAAAATGCCCTCCTTATCCTTATTTCACACAATAATCTTATGTTATGGGATGGGCAACTCCGGCAGCGCGTTATCCACACGCCATTTGTTCACCGCAATCTTGTCTGCCGCAGAGAGAAGGATTCCTGGGGCTATGGTCAGCTTGCCGACCGAAGCGCCTGGTTTTCCCATCAGGAAGTTGATCAGGTCGGTCATGGCTGCTACACCCTGTCCATAAGGATCCTGGGCGACAGCTGCCTGCAAATCACCATCGATGATCATCTGTGTGATTTGATCGGAGCCGTCATAACCGAAGACTGCCACCTGACCAGTGAGACCAGCCTGCTTTACTGCCTGAGCCGCGCCGATAGTGCCACCTTCGTTACAGGCAAAGACGATCTGAATATCAGGGTTGGCAGTCAGCATGTCTGTAGTGGAGACTAAAGCCTTGTCCTGTAGTTCAGCAGACTGATGAGCCACAACTTCATAATCGACACCAGCCGCCTTGAGGGCTTCTTCGAAACCACCGTAGCGCAGGGAGGACTCCTCAGGCTTCTGATGGTCGTAGTCGATGATCCCGACTTTGATAGTGCCGGTCAGCGAGTTATCCTTGATGTATTTCACTGCGGCTTCGCCGACGATCTTACCGTTGGCGGTGTTGTCACTCATGTAGCCGCCGGTGACGAAACTGATATCGGTGAAACCACCTGAGTTGGTCAGCGCCACCACCATCCCGCTGTCGTTGGCCTGCTTGAGGGCTTCAATCGAAACGGTCGGGCTGAGCGGGGCGATGGCGATGCCGTTGATTCCCTGGGAAAGATAAGTATTGATCAGTTCGGTTTCCTTGGCTTGATCGTTGCTGGAGTTGCCAAGAATAACTTGTTTGACTCCCAGCGTGTTTCCAGCATCCTGGAAACCCTGAGACATGGACTTCATGAACTGGTCGTCCTGGAAGACCACACCAGCCACCACAATGTCGCTGGCAGCCATGGGCGTGGCTGGTGCAACGGGCTCTGTTTTATGGCCACCAGGTTCAACTGGCTTTTCTTGTGTGGCTGTCGCTGGGGTGGACGATGGCATACATGCTCCAAGTACTATCCCACAAACCAGCAATGTACTGATAACAAGGTACAGATACTTTTTTTGCATTCTATTCTCCTTTTTTCGACATTGATTGAAAGTTGATTGATACTTCAGGTTGAAAATTTGACTCAACACGCGCTTCGCCAGCAAGCGCATTCTGACAAAATAGATCACGATTTATTTGGCCATTTATTATAGCCACTATAGAATATTAACCAAACCTTAATATATATTAGCACTAATTGTTTGGCAATGTCAACTCTATTTGCTTGTGGGGTTGTTCCAATACTAAAAACAGACGCATGAAGCCACCATACGTCTGTTTACTTTGTGGACAGAATGTCCGGTTCAGAACTAATCCTAATTCTCATCCTCAGAACTTTCCAGCTCCATCAGTTCCCCGGTTGCCATGTACACGATGCGTTCACAGATGTTCGTCACTCGGTCAGCAGTACGCTCAAGGTTGTGGATGACCCACAGTATTTGATTGCTATGTTCAATGCCGGCAGGGTTGTTGATCATGGTCTGAATGATACGGTTGTAGATCAGATAATAGAGCTCGTCAACCTTGTCATCTTCGGCAGGCAGAGCGTGTGCGCTGATGAGATCCTCAGCCACAAAAGCCCCCAAGCCACGATGCAGCATCGAGACAGCCAGGTCTGTCATGGTTTGGATTTCGCGCAAGGGGATGGGCGTTTCGTCATTAGCGAGCTTTAGCGCGACCTTGGCAATACCTTTGGCATAATCGCCAATGCGTTCTAATTCGGTAGTAACTTCAAGTGTCGCAACCAGCACGCGCATGTCATGCGCCAGTGGAGATTGGGTGGCAAACAAAATCAGGATGCGATTCTCGATTGCGAATCGCTTGTCGTTGATACGGCTATCGTTATCGATTATTTCTTGGGCAGCTACCATGTCACGACGCCGCAATGCGTCTATAGCGTTTAGTATGGCTTGTTCCACCATGCTGCCAAGGATGAGAGTCTCATCCTGAATCAAATGTAATTCGCGGTCTAACGTTAATCGTGGCATACAGCCCTCCATTCAGGGTGCAAGCAAAACTCTTAATAACCTTAATAACACCAATGCCTAAACAACCTATGAAGGCGAAGGTTACTTTACTATATCACAAGCTAATAGATGAACAAAAGAACCTTGGTTAAATAATTTCCCACAAATGGTAAAAAACTCATTAAGAAATTACTTGTCTGCAACAGGAATGGTAAAGTAAAAGCGTGAACCCAAGCCTTCTTCGCTTTCAGCCCAGATTCTTCCGCTGTGAGCCTCGACCATGTGCTTGCAGATCGACAGCCCCAGCCCAGTTCCCCCTCCCGAACGTGCCCGGTCTGCTTTATAGAAGCGTTCAAAAATCCTTCCAAGGTCCTTTTGGGCAATACCAACCCCGGTATCCTTGACCATAAAAACTATTTCCTGGTCTTTTTGCCACACTTTTACCGAGATGTACCCGCCTGGGGGCGTAAATTTGATGGCATTGTGTAGTAAATTGATAAAAACCTGCGCGATGCGGTTGGGGTCAGCCAATACAGCCGGCAAATTCTCTTCACATTCCATGTCGAGCACCAATCCGACCCGCTCGGCTTGCAAAACCATACGCTCAACGGGCTGGCGGGCAATCTGGCATGGCGATGTGTGTCTGAAGTCAAAATTGGAGCGGCCAGCTTCAATGCGAGAGAGTTCAAGCAGTTCGTTGACCATCTGGATCAGGTTCTCAACTTCTGAATCCATTCGGATAATAAACTTATGCGCCGCGGGCGGGTCTTCCAGCGCTCCATCCAACAAGGTTTCGCTGATCGCCTTTAGCCCAGCCAAAGGCGTGCGCAATTCGTGCGAGATGTTGGAGATAAAATCCCTCCGCACGGTTTCCAGGCGATGCGTCTGGGTCAAGTCCTGCAGCAACAACATGGTGCGTCCCGGTAAAGCTTTACCCAACGCTATGCCAACCACTTGCAAGAATCGATGGTCAGTGCCAATTTCTAACGTGATCGTTTGAGGCTCCGTAGTTTGAGAGCCTTCCCAAAGTTCAACCAAGGCGTGGTGTCGAAGGACTTCTACGATGGATCTGCCTTGTGCCTTTTTGTTGGTGATTTTGAAGATCTTTTCAGCTGTATTGTTGAGCAACTGCACATGCCCTTCGTTATCAGCGATCACCACCCCATCAGTCATCTGACTGAGTACTGCGGAAAGCATGGCACGCTCTTTGTTGAGCGCGTCGATTTGAGTTTCAAGCTGACCGGCAGTCTTTTCAAGGGCGTTGCCCAGGTCTTCCATTTCTGGCAAGATGCTGAGCCCGTGCGCAATACGCACAGATTCAAAGTTTCCTTCTCCAAGTTGCTTGGAAGCCTCGGTCAAAATTCGCAGGTTTTCCTGATGTTTGCGAAGTCGGGGCTCATTGATCAACAGACCAACACCCAGACTGAGCATAGCCAAACCAATAATCAACCAGCCTAAAGGGCGAAGATCGGGGGTTTGACCAACTTCATAGAGCGGTTCAACCCAAAGTTTCTGCAAAAGGGGCACACCAATAACCCCCAGGACAATGATTATTCCAAATGAGATGAAATAGGGGGATATCAAGCGCCTGTTGACGCGCGATTTCATCGGTTAACCTTCGAAGCGATAACCAGCTCCTCGAACCGTAATGATACGCTCAGGCTTTTCGGGGATGGGTTCAATCTTTTCTCTCAACCAGCGGATATGCACATCAACCGTACGCGAGTCACCCACGAAACCCCAACCCCAAACACGCTCCAGAATAAGTTCACGGGTAAGTACACGACCTTTATGTTGTCCCATGAAGGTCAATAGTTCGTATTCCTTGGGTTTGACCGGTACAACTTTCTCATCCAGGCGAACTTCGCGTCGGGTTATATCGATCACCAGGTTGCCAAAGGTCATCAGTTTTGGTGTGCTTTCATCCAGTACTTTGTTACCAACCTCTTCACGCGTCAGTCGAACGCGGCGCAGCAGGGCTTTGACACGGGCAACCAACTCTCGCATGCTAAAGGGCTTGACCAAATAATCGTCCGCGCCAACCTCCAGACCCACCACACGATCGATTTCGTCGTCGCGGGCGGTCAGCATGAGCACAGGGATGTTGGACTCCTGTCGCAAAATGCGGCATACTTCGAAGCCGTCTTTCCCAGGCAGCATAATATCCAAAACCACAAGATCAGGCTTGGAGCTGCGTGCCATCTCAAGTGCCAGATTGCCATCTCCTGCTACTTCGACCGAATAACCTTCCTTTTTCAAGCTGTAAGCAAGCGTTTCTTGTAAAGAAATCTCATCGTCTACAACCAAAATTTTCTCTGCCATCTGTCCTCCATTGGGTCTGATTAGATATCAACCCCGGATCTTAATCTGGTGATTGAATTATCAATCGTTTTGTTAACATTGTATCCTAAAGTCCTCTGTTCCCCATTGTGTTTGTACACCTTTCAACAACCATTCATTCCTCAATCGAAGGTTCAAGCAGTAGATTTCTCTTTGTATCACACCATATCCGCTGAAACCATGCCTCTTCTGGTAAAATCCATCTCAACGCAAAGGCTACTCATGATCAAAACTATCACATCTGCTCGTCCAGACTTCCCCATCCTCAATCAGTCGATCAACGGCCATCCGCTCGTTTATCTCGACAATGCCGCCACGACCCAAAAGCCACAATCCATGATCGATGCGCTCGTACATTATTACGAATTCGATAATGCCAACATTCATCGTGGCAACCACACCCTGGCAATGCGTGCCACCGAAGCACACGAAGCCGCCCGCACTAAAGTTGCCAATTTCATCAACGCTGAACACGCACACGAGATCATCTTCACCCGCGGAACGACTGAGTCGATCAACCTGGTGGCCTATTCCTTCGGGGAGGCTTTCGTCAAACCCGGTGATGAAGTCATTGTCTCTGAGCTTGAACACCACAGCAATTATGTGCCCTGGTATCTCTTGTGCCAGCGCAAAGGCGCAACCTTTAGGGTCATTCCCTTCGACCAGGATGGCGATCTGGATCTTGAAGTCTTTAAGGGCATGCTCAACGAGAAAACCCGCATTGTGGCGGTCAACCATGTTTCCAATTCATTGGGCACTATTAATCCGGTTGAGGAAATCATCCGTTTGGCACATGCCGCCGGGGTTCCGGTTTTGGTCGACGGCGCTCAATCCGTACAGCACATTGCCCACGACGTGCGCGCCTTCGACGCTGATTTTTACGCTTTCTCCGGGCACAAAATGTACGGCCCAACCGGTGTTGGTGTTCTATACGGTAAGGAAAAATGGCTCGAGCAGATGCCGCCCTTCTTATCGGGTGGTGAAATGATCGAGTCAGTCACCTCAAACAAAGTCACCTTCAACGTGCTGCCCTTCAAGTTCGAAGCCGGCACTCCCAACATCTCCGGCCCGATCGGTCTGGCGGCTGCCATCGACTACCTCAACCAGTTCGACCCCATTGAGCTCGAGACCTACGAACACGAACTCCTCACCTACGGTCTCACCCAGCTCGAAGACATTCCCAATCTGGTGCTTTATGGCAATCCAAAACATCGCTCCAGCATCCTGCCCTTTAACGTCACTGGCATCCAGCATTACGACATGGGTGTCTTGCTCGACACCTTCGGTGTGGCTGTGCGTACTGGTCAACATTGCACTCAACCCATCATGGATGCACTGGGCATCACCGGCACCGTCCGGGCTTCATTGGCGCTCTACAACACCAGGGAAGACATCGATGCCCTGGTGAATGGCGTCAAACGCGTCCAACGCATGCTCAAGGGGAAGTCATGAAGTCCATCGCCGAAATCGAAGCCCAATTCATTGATGACTTCAACCAGCTCGAAAACTGGGAAGAAAAGTATGACTACCTGATCGAATTGGGTGACTCACTGCCCGAGATGCCTGCTGAACTTAAAACCATCGAAAATCTCGTCAAGGGCTGTCAATCCAGTGTGTGGTTTTCGACCCAATGCAAAGATGGGCAGCTATTGATTGAAGCCGATAGCGACTCTTTGATCATCAAAGGCATCGTCGCCATCCTGGTGCAGGTGCTCTCTGGTCAACCAGCCGCCGACATCAAACGAGCCGACCTGACCATGTTCGAGACCCTCGGCCTCTGGCGCCATCTCTCGTCCCAACGCAGCAATGGCGTGACTGCCATGATGGCTCACCTCAAACAGAGCGCCGCTGATTGTCAGGCAGGATACATGGCATGACCGATCTTAGCTACCGCATGCTCCAGATCGCCGGTGCCCCTGCCGGTCTGCTGGGTCTGGAAGAACTTTACAATACGCTCTTCGAAGGAGGCGTCTCCCCCAACGATGACACGCTCGACCAACGCCTCATCAAGGGTGTGAAGCAGAATAACTTCGTTCCCAAATCGGCTGAAACAGATTATCTCGCTGTGCTGCGCATGGAATATGTCCGCTATCATCGCAAGCGTCAATCTGGCAAGGCGATCGTCGCCCGTGATTACGGCAAGTGGCACGGCTACCCGCGCGAACAGATCCCATGGTTCCCGACCCTCTCCGAGACGCTCTGCTCCAACTGTGGGGCCTGCCTCGATACCTGCGCGCGTGAGGTCTATGAACGTGACGAGGATGGCAAGGTTTACGTGGCCGAGCCGTTCCTCTGCATGGTTGGCTGCTGCTTCTGCAAGAGCGTCTGCGAACCGAAGGCGCTGCTCTTCCCCAGCCAGGATTTGCTCAAAAACTACCGCGAAAAAATGTAATTCGCGAGATCAATAGCACCAAAGAAGGCTTAATGAACACTCTCAAACCACGCATTTTACTGACCAACGACGACTCGATCGACTCTCCCGGGCTATGGGCGGCTGCCGAAGGGCTTTCCAAGCTGGGATACGTCGAAGTAGTCGCACCAGCCGTTCAGCAAACCGCCATGGGGCGCTCCCACCCCCGCGAGTACGACCGGGTCATGACCCGCCAAACACTCAACGTACATGGCAAGGACTGGACGGTCTGGGCGGTCAATGGCTCCCCTGCCCAGGCAGTGCTGCACGGCATCTACCAGGTCATGGGTGGCATGCCTGATCTTGTGGTTTCAGGGATCAACTACGGCGAAAACATCTGCTCTGGCATCACTATCAGCGGCACGGTTGGCGCGGCGCTCGAAGCCGCCAGCCTGGGAATCAAAGCCATGGCGATATCGCTCGAAGCCCCCATCAGCAGTCACTATAGCCTCTCACGCGACATCGATTTCTCAGTAGCGGGCTATTTTTGCGGCTTCTTCGCGGCCAAGTTGCTCAATCGCGACCTGCCTTTTGACCTCGACGTGCTCAAGGTCGACGTGCCTGCAAAAGCCACACCAGAAACAGAGTGGGTCGTTACCCGCCAATCTAAGCAGCGCTATTACACCCCTATGGAATCGGAACCCGATCCAGTCACTGGCGTTTTAGCGCTTCATTATGAAGCTCGTATGGACCTCTCCGACCCCGAACCCAACAGCGACCTGCAGGTGTTGATCAACGAGCATAAAGTCTCTGTAACGCCAATCAGCCTTGACCTGACCTCCCGGGTCGACTTCACCGAGCTCAGGGAATTGCTAGATCGCGATTAGCCCAATCCGCATCATCAATTATCTCGAAACAATCGGCAGAATCAGATAATAGATTCTATTAAGGAACACCGCACGCGGTATCCCTAATTTTCCGTCTGTATTGGCAGCCTGCAGGTAGACCGACTGCAGTCCATCAAGGACGGTTGAATCAACCTCAACTTGCGCGCTGAATGTCCCTAAATAATTGAACGACGAGTCGGGTGTGTAGGTTGCAGTGCTGCGGACCGCAGACTCATGCCAAGGCGGCAAGTCTTTTGAATAATCAACTCCTTCGGGGTTAGCCGGTAAATTATTAGCGTCAAGCCGTTGATAGTCCCGAGCATCAACGTTTCCAGTCACATCCCAAGTTTGATTAAAAGGTAAGGTTGGAGGGAAAATCGATACCGAAGTAATCTCTGGTCCTTGGGCGAATTCGTAAGGTCGAGGGGTGCTTCTTCCGGCTTTGGTTAAAGCGCCCAGCCAAGCCTCAACTATGGTATCCGTGAATTGAGAGCAGTTAGGAAATCTCCCAAGGTAGGAAAGAGACTTGATACGCATCTCCAAGCTGGCCACTCCCAGTTTTCCATAAGCATAGTCAAGCAAATTGCCATACCATGTTAAGTCTGGGGCCTTGGCTGCGTGCAACCAGTCATCATTTCCCGGTACATTAGCCAGTTTATTCGCAAGAGATATAGTCCAATTAGCTGTTTCTGTAGGGTCACTCAGATAACTGGAATGGTAAGGGTAATAGATGAAGTCGTGATTGGGGTCCCATTTAGTGAGGCTAATAAACAGACCAGCCTTGTTTTCTTCGACAGGCGCATCAGGAGCAGCTCGATCTTCATAAAGAAATTCATTGCGCAAGTGCCGTAAGTATGTCGCAATAGCGAGCGCTTCAGGTTCAGATTCCGGCTCGGGACCCTCGTATTGTTTACCACAAATTAGACTGGGTATCGCGTCAAAGGGGTAAAAATTGCGGGTGAGGTCGACACCAAACGCGCAGTTAGTTAAATTGCGGTTGCGGCCCCAAGCTTCGTCCCGGGTGAGGTATTCGCCGTTTTCTGCCGCAAACTGCCGCTCAAGTTCCTGTCTGCCGTCAGGGTTGGCAACGACCAACAGGTGCACTTCGCTCGTGTCCAACACCATGGTGACATCAGGGTCCGTGCCATAATCCGATAGCAACCGCTCAGCGAAGCGCAGGTTGAGCTCCACTCCCTGAATATCCCTCGAATCCAAGCCGCTGATCACGAACATAGCAGGCTTTGGGCCGGAGACCAGCTCATTTGTCAGGCGCAAAACCAACAAATCCGAGCCAGCTGTTGTGGCAACCCCATCCACCTTCTCCCAGGAATCGCCAATGTCGACAATTTCGGCAAGACCCGGGTAGTCATTGACCAATTCGGTCAGTCGCGCTTTTATCGTGTCCAAACCGCGGAAACAAGCCATCCCCGTGCCCGGCAAGTGGGTCGATGCCGCCTGGGTGACCTGCTGACTCCCCGCTAGAGACCCTAAAAGAAAAATGAGAATGACCAAAACAGTCAACGGTTTTCCAGGTGCGGTCTTTTTCAATCGTTTCTCCCGGTCAGTCTCGTTTCATTACTGCGTGGCGCAGGCAATACAGGGGTCAAAAGCCCTCACTACCCGTCCCACCGCTTTCTCCAGCTCGAGGTTGATGCCTTCCGGGCTGATGTAGCGCTTTGAGACCACCATCAGCGCGCGCCGGATGGCAGCCATGTTATGGGCGGTGGGTATGACGAAAGCAGCCTCTTTAATTAATCCGTTCTCAACCACATAACGGTGGATCAACGGGCCGCGCGGGGCTTCCACCAGGCCATAACCCACCCCATCACGCGGGGCGTAGCCAACGTGTGGGTCGCAGCAATCCAGCGGCTCCGCCAACAATTCCCTTGCGCGCTCCATGGCGTAGACCAGCTCAATGCCGCGGCAAATATCAAAAAACAGGATGGCGTGCGCCGGCCTGCCAAACATTTCCCTGAAGCGCTTCAGGTAGCTATCCGCCAGCGGTGTGCCCAAGCCATTGGTCATGTTGATGCGCGCTAGGCTGTTAGCCCTGAGGACCTGCCCCTGGTAAGTGCTTTCGCCTGCGTAGGAATAGCGCGATTCCTTCATCTCGAGGTGCTCTTCGTACTCGCTCGGGTCGAAACAATCGCTCTCGTGGCCCTCGGTATCCATGACGCGCAGGCGTTTGCTGTTCAGCGTCAGACCGTGCGCTTCGGTCGAGGATAAATAATGGGTAGGCGCGTCATCACCCCAGGTGCCGATGCGGTCGGTCATCGCCAGCGACATCTCCCAATACGTCTCAACCAAAGCGCTGGCGACTGGGATCATTTCTTCCAATAAGGTGAGCATCTTGTCTGCCTTTTCGCGCTCGATGCCCTTGGTGACGCCGCCGATGACGGTATTGACCGGGTGGATGAACTGTCCGCCCGCCAGGGTGATCAGGTCCGTGCCGACTTTGCGCACTTTGAGCGCGCGCTGGGCGATGCTGAACTGCTGCTCTTTGCTGGCGTCATCCTCGGTCATGTGAAAGAGCGAGCTTGCGCCTACCCGATCGGGCATGGTGAACAGGAACAGTGAGGTGGCCTGGTTTTGGATCAGCTGCCCCAGCAACAACACTTCGCGCACCTGGTCAGCCAGCGGGGTGGGCGTGACACCGTACAGGTTCTCCAACGCCTTGACCGCGGCCACGTGATGCGCAGTGGAGCACACCCCGCAGATTCTCGGCACAATCACCGGCATCTGCTCCGCCGGCGTGCCAATCACAAAATAGCGGAAGCCTCTGAGCTCCATCGCCTGGAACTGGGCGCTGAATACTTCGCCGCCTTCGGTATCGACCACGACGCGGGCATGGCCTTCGATCCGACTAAGAGGAAAAGTGAGTGTAGTCATTAGAGCACCTTGCTTTTATCGCGCGGCGGGCGGCTTTCGCCCTCATAATCGGAAAATTGGAACAGGAACAGCGAGAGCTGGGGCGACTTGAGCGCTTCGGTCACTTCTTCCGCGGGGATGTCGGTCATGCGTGAGAATACCCTTTGGATGTTCCCCAGCCAGACTTCGCTTTCTTTCTCAATGAACATATCGGAAGGTCCGCGGCAGCCTACGCAGGGATGGCCTGGTCTTGTGCAGAGCGCGCGGCAGCCGCCACGGGTAGAGGTGCCAACGCACAAGAAACCCTGGTTGATTAAGCAAATATCCGCCAGTTCTTCACCGCTCTGGAAGCCGGTCAGATGCTTGGGTTTCATGTCGTTCAACTTTTTGCGTCCACACTCCACGCACACAATCATGGAAGGCTTGAAGGCCTCGTCGCTCGTCAGCGCAGCCATGAAAAGCTCCGGCGTCGGTGGGCAGCCCGGCAGGTACAGGTCCACCTTCACCACCGCGTCCACTGGGTGAGTTTTGGGCAGCAGCGCCGGTAAAGAATGGCGTTTGGAGTCAGACATGAACAGTTTGCGTACCTCGTCGCGATCTCCCAGGTTAGCCACCCCGCCCGAGATGGCGCAGGTGCCCACCGCGATCACTTTGCGCGCGCGCGATGCCGCCCGTTTAAGGTTGTATTCGTCATCCTCGTTGCGCACCCCACCGGTCACCAGCAGCACCTCGATGTC
>JBASOE010000010.1:0-2319 GCA_049657925.1 Anaerolineaceae bacterium | reverse complement strand
GAGAAACAATCTCAAAAACTATCCCGTCCTTGCGAACGCAGTGAAGCAATCTCGTAGTTATTTCTGCCCGTGCCCGCCGAGAATCGGATGGGTATCGTTGCGAACGCAGTGAAGCAATCTCGTAGTTACTTTCGTCATTGCGAGCCCGCGAAGCAATCTCGTAGTTATTCCCGCCCGTGCCCGCCAAGAATCGGACGGGTATCATTGGGAACGCAGCGAAGGATCTGGTAGTTTGTTTTCAAAAGGCCAGATCCTTCGCACTGCGTGCTCTGGATGACACAGGGAGGCTCGCCTCGGAATGACACGTGAAGATCGTCATTGATCGAATGAGTATATTGATACTTTGAAGCTCATTTGCAAATTACCAAACGACGAGATCGCCACGCAACACTGCTCGTGATGACTTAAAAACAAAGAAAGCCAGATTCTCAACCCCATCACGGTCGATAACCCCCGACTTCGATCCCCACAACTCTCTAAAAAGTTCAGGTAAGGTCTTTCGAAGGTCAGATCTGCGCCTGATCTTGGATTTCCCTTTTGGGGGACACTCTGTTCACCTGCGACAACTGACCGTTGCCCCAGAATTGCCATCCATTAACTCAGACATAAACGCAGGCTTTAACTGCCTTTCGCTATCTGTTATAATTTTTCCGAGCACATTGGTTATTTTCAAAGAGAGAGAAGGATTAAATGGAATACAAAACCGAGGTTATCGATTATTCTCCAAAGGTCAAAAACATGGCAAAAAAAGTTGAAGAAAAAGCAAATGAGATGCTTAAAGAAGGTTATGAATTAGTTACTTTCTCTGTCACACCCGCTGCAAGAGCCATCCTGGTATTTAGAAAACGAAAATAACCAGCTTAGATCAAGGAGGGGTTACTTAGGTCGAAATTCTGCCTTTCACCTAATTTGTCAGCTCTTCAGATCCTGGTTTCATCTTACGCCCGCATCTTTTCGAGCGCTAGTCTCTATTTCTTAAAAAAGCATAGTCGCTTCTTCTCACAGTACAAATCACAGAATCAGGTAAACTTGCTTCAAGATGACTCGAGCATTGAGACTGATCTGGCTGGTGATGATCGCCAACGTCCTGGTTGGGTGCGGGCGTACGTCAACCATGGCGCCGCCACAACCCACCACCCCCCTTGATGAAGGCTGGTCAGGCACCCCCACCATGCCTCTATCGCTACCAATCATCGCAGTCACAATCCAACCCTCACCAACCCTACCCCCCATGCTAACCGAAACACCACTCGCCACCCCCTCACCAACCGCTGCGCCGAGCTACCCCGAGTCGCACTACATCGCTATCAGCGGTCACAAACAAGCCTACCCCCTCAGCTGCGAAGCCAGCGCCGCGGTGGACTGGGCGGCCTATTTTGGGGTGGACATCTTCGAATCGGACTTCCAGTTTGCCCTGCCCATCTCTGACAATCCCGACTACGGTTTTTGCGGCCAGGTGCTCACCGACCGGTGGGGGCAGATCCCGCCCGATGCCTATGGGGTACATGCCGGACCGGTAGCGGACCTGCTGGTGAAGTACGGGTTGCCGGCGAAGTCCATCAGCGGTTGGACGCTCGAACAGGTCAAGCAGAAGCTGTCCGAGGACAAACCAATCCTGATCTGGGTGATCGGCAACATGGAGTATAGCGAGCCAGTGATCTATGTGGATAAAGCAGGACGGGAAGTGATGGTCGCGCCATTCGAGCACGCAGTGATTCTGACAGGCTACGACCTAACCACCGTCAGGTATATGAACAACGGACGCTTCTTTGACATCCCAGTTGAGGTATTCCTGACCTCCTGGGGCGTGTTGAATAACATGGGCATCGTGTACGAGTGAGATCTGTACGAGTGAGAT
This sequence comes from Anaerolineaceae bacterium, assembly GCA_049657925.1. Lineage (GTDB taxonomy): Bacteria > Chloroflexota > Anaerolineae > Anaerolineales > Anaerolineaceae > Mesolinea. The sequence goes on along the minus strand of JBASOE010000010.1, from coordinate 461 downwards.
CAATGAATACTTTGCCGCCAAGGGGCTGAGCAGGATGAAATTCTTTCCTGACCTTGGCTATGTTCCCCCCGAAAACTCATCCCAAGAGGGCAATGAGTTTCTCAAGACCTCCTCAGTGGTATACTGGTAATAGCTTTTTACTCGTTAGTTATGAGGAGTTGCTCTGATGAATAGTGACGGGATCGACCTACCCCCCAAAGGGACCACCCCCAAAAGCAACTTGCCCGGGGTTATCCCTGTTGTCAAGACCCTTCTATTAGCGGCTATACTGATCCAGTTGGTTTCATGCCAGTCAAACCCACAGGACAACCTCAGCACATCCGTCACGAGTACCGTGACTTTAACCGCGACACGCACAGCCACGCCTTTGCCGCCCACAAACACTCCCACTGCCACTCCCACCTCAACCGACACGCCCACCATCACACCCACGCCTACCCAGGATGGTCCGCTGCCTTACA
>JBASOE010000009.1:0-6423 GCA_049657925.1 Anaerolineaceae bacterium | reverse complement strand
CGCCTACTGTGTCCAGTATTCCCTCCCGATTTATAAGCTTAACTTCAAAATTGATTGACACCTGAGAATTAATGTTGAGTTGGTCAACACTAACCATGAAAGTACCTTGACTATTGACAACTTTTAGGCTGCTGGCCTGATCATAAGTGTCAAAACTAAGATTATCAGTTTCGATGACCTTCAAGAGTTCAGGAAAGTAAAAATTCACCTGTTCTGACCCGTCCAGGAGAAGATTCTCGGCACCTTTAAGTTCCCAGGAGATAGATAATGGTTTGCCGGGAATGTAAATTGAAGGATTGACCCTTACCTTCAAGGTCGGGATATGTTTGGTTCCGTAGGTGTCGGATGGGGGTTCGTAGAGGGGGGCAGAGATTGATTCGGGAATTTCAAGAGGTAAGCTATCAGAATCGCCAAGGGGCGGATCGATTGGGTCAGTGTATTGAGGATCGGCAGAATTTCTGTTTGATTGAGGAGATAACTGGTTCGGAGAAGTGTAGAGGAATTGATTAAGAATGAAAACGCTTGCAACTATAATCGAAGGAATGCGTCTCATTAAACCCTCTTTTCGTTATCAGTTGTTTGTTAAAGTTTTCAACAATCATTTTATTACCAATACCCGCCTTGTCAAGAATTTTGTCTCTCAAGTATCAATTGGCTTGACATTGCGGCTGGTTGTTAATGGACAAAGGTACCAGTCACAAAAACAATGAGCGAATACGTTGTAGCCAAGCTGCAATTATGAATTATATGCAAAACCCCTCTACCAAGACATTCTTGGTAGAGGGGTTGGTTTGACCGTTGTTAGAAGTTTACTGCTTAGGCGTTTCTGTGTCGCCAGTAGGTTTTTCCGCCATGGACTGTCGGATCTCCTGCCTCAGTCGCTCAACTTCTTCCGAAGGCTGGCGAGGGGAAACAGTGCTTACGTCCAGGTTGAGTTTGTCAGAGAGCAGCAGGGTCAAAAGGCCTTCCATGATGCTGCTGCCTGATGCGCCGCCCTCTCCTTGATTGCTGCCGACGACAACTCGGGGTACCACATCCACACGGGACTGTTCAACGGCTTCGGCAAAGCGGTTCATGACCTGTTGAGTCACTTGGTATCGCGGTCCGCCATAGGCAGCCACCTGTTCTTCGGTAGCGATAGCCTGAGCAATACCCGTCCGGGCGATCTTTTCGGCTTCAGCTTCAGCCAAAGCCCTGATCTGGGCAGCTTGCTGCACAGCCCGGGCGTAATCAGCCTTACCCTGGTTGGACTGGACGGTAATGCTGACTTCCGATTCGGTGACGTTGCGCTGCTGTTCAGCTCGTGCCTGTGCTTCGCGCAGTTCACGTTCCTTGGCAGCAGCCACTTGTTGGCGCTGGAAGGTCTCAATTTGCTCTACCGCGATCTGGCGGGAGCGCAACTGGTTGAGGATGATTTCCATGTTCTTGTCTTCACCGGCTGTGGTCGGCGTGCCAATCAGCACTTCCTCCAGCTCCAGGTTATAGTGCAGGAATTTATCCTTCATCTCCTGGCTGGACTGGCGCTGGATCTCATTACGCTCGTGGATCAGCTCGATCAAGGTTCGGGTTTGGCCAATGTTCTTGAAGTAAGCCGACACCATGGGGTCGAGGGTTTGCTCAACCAACTTCTTGACGTCGCCAAAGCGCTGCACCACCAATGGGGCTTTCTGGTAGTCGATGTGAATGACGACTGAAAGAGGTAATGAAGGCTCGAAGGCATCCTTGGTGATCAAGGAAACTTCGGACAAGTTCTCATCCAGGTTATGTGATCCAACCTCTGACTTGATCCATTTAAGGATGATGTTTGTGGTTGGAACAGCGACAACTTTGCCAGCATAGGTATTAAAGGCATACTTACCAGGCAGGAGTGGGGTGCTCCAAACACCGCGGCTGCCAACACTCACCAACTCACCATGGCGGTATTCAGTACCGGAAAGGTCTTCGCTGACATTGCCAGTATAAGACACCACCACACCCACAAAACCGACCTCGATGATGGTCTTATTGATCATCTCAACGGTAGCGAACAAGCGGTTGAGGTAATAAGTGCCTTCCACCAAAACCTGCAGTTGGCGTCCGCGCAGGCCGTTGGCAGCGATGAAGCGGTCGGGCATCTGGAAGTTGTTATGGTAGGTCAGGGGATCCTGTTGGTTCTCACCGACTACAGGGGCGATAATGTCACCAGAAGGCAGGGATGGTCCATCATGCACCGTGACGATGCCGATCTGGTCATCTGAGTCCTTGATAACCACAGGCGTGAAACCCTTGCGGTTGCTGATGATGGCGGTCATGTTTTGAATAACCGACTCATCATCCCGGCTCAACGGCAGGAAGTAAACGCGTTCTTCGGTGATGACGATAAACTGGGCCAGGTTGATGGCATAGGTACCTTCACGTAAGATCTGGCGCTGGGGTCCGCGTTGTCCACCGTTGGTCAGAAATGCGGTCACATTCTGGAAGTCGTTGGCGGTCACGTTGGTAGCCAGCACTTGCATGGCGCTGAGCGGCTCACCGTCCCGAGCGAAGATGTAGCCGATCTTACCCTGGGCGATGGTTACCAACGATGCGATGTGCACGCGGTATTGGACGGGCATCAGGAAGTGCAGACCACCGCGCAGAACGTTGGGTTGGTAGCCGGCTTCGCCGTGCAGGGCAATGAAGCCGCTCTTGAGCGTGCGGCTGCCGAAGCGCTTCTCAACGATGCCAATGCGGTTGTTGGGGATAAAACGGATGCCTGAAAGAAGGGAAATCAGCACGAGTGCACCTAAAGCGATCAGGTAAGGGGTAATGCCAGACATTTTTAGCTCCTTGGATTCTTTGAAAGAGAACTCAAAATCAGTATACGACTAATTTAATGCCAGAACCATAGATAATATAGGCTTTGTAGATAATATAGGCTTCATGGGAGTTCTTAGGGTCTGGCAGATCTATTCGATCTGATTTGAGCTCAACTAATTCGTTGAGGAGTGATCCAAGATAGTATCCAATGAGTCTGTAAAGTGCGCACAATTTCCTGACACTCAATCGACTTACAAATGAGCGCTTTACTCACATTAAATATTAATGTCCCTTACCGAGATATTTGAACGGGTGTATATTAAATATCTCTTTTATATTGCCCTGATTTCCAATAAATTACCTCCTGGAGGTGTAGCATCGAAAAAAACTAATCGATCTTCAACCAAACCAAAATCCAAAATTACTTAGGAGGATCCGTGAATAAACTGAAGTTGAACTTATCTATGACTGTCTTGATGGTACTTGTGCTGCTTTTCACTGCGCTCAGCCCTGCTTCTGCTGACCCAAAGGACACGGTGCGTGTCTGGGTTTCTTACAAAGAAGGCAAGGCGGCTGAGGTTCTTGGCTCTCTACAAGCTGCCAACGGCCAATTCCATTTTGACTTTCCGGAATTAAGCGCCTACGTGGTTACGTTGCCTGCTGCCGCGCTGAACGGCATTTTGAACAACCCGCACGTCCTGGAAGTGGAAGAGGACGCCGAACGTTACCCAATCGTTGACATGCAATCCGAGGTAACTGCCAGGGCACTTGAGGTCGTCGACCCGGATGGCGATATCGTACCGTACGGCATCGATATGGTGCAAGCTCGTGACGTCTGGGATGCCAACCGCGATGGTGTGGCGGATACTGGCGCACCAACCGGTAGTAATCGCACCCTGTGCATCATTGACTCCGGATACTATCAGGATCATGAAGACCTGCCCAATGCCACAGGTGGCTATTCACAGGTGGATGACAACTGGGCACGAGATGGTTTTGGACATGGCTCACATGTAGGCGGCACCATCACCGCACAGAACAACGGTTTGGGAGTGATCGGGGTGACCCCTGGCACTGTTAACCTATACATTGTCAAATTCTTTGCTGATGATGGTAATGCTACGTATGCTTCCAACCTGGTGGACGCGCTGAGTCGCTGCCGCACTGCTGGTGCGAACGTGGTCAGCATGAGTCTGGGCGGTTCCCGCTCTGTTAACACCGAAAAAACCGCTTTTGCCAACGCTGAAGCGGCTGGCGTGTTAAGCATCGCTGCTGCCGGTAATGAAGGCACTTCGGCTTTATCCTATCCAGCCTCATATACTTCGGTGGTCTCTGTAGCAGCCATTGATGTCAATAAAGTCGTCGCAGATTTTTCACAGTATAACAGTCAGGTGGAACTGGCCGCACCAGGTGTGGCGGTGCTTTCCACCCTACCTTACGTGGAGACCAACTCGTTAAGTGTTGGTGGTGTCACTTACGCTGCTAATCACATCGAATATTCTGGTCGTGGTTCCGCGAGCGGTGTTTTGGTAGATGGCGGTTTATGTGGCACTGCTGGCTCCTGGACTGGCAAAGTGGTGCTGTGCGAGCGAGGTACTTACGACTTTTACACCAAAGTGATGTCTGTGCAGAACGGCGGTGGGGTGGCTGCAGTGATCTACAATAACGTACCCGGCGGCTTTTTAGGTACTTTAGGTGAAGGTTACTCCTCCACGATCGTCGGAATTTCGCTTAGCCAGGAAGATGGACAGTACCTGGTGGCTAACAAGCTTGGTCAGACTGGTACGGTAAGCAGCTCCGTGGCTCAACCCGCCAGCGGCTATGAAGCGTGGGATGGTACCTCGATGGCCACTCCGCATGTTTCCGCAGTGGCGGCACTGGTATGGAGCTCTAACCCCTCCTGGACAAACACCCAGATCCGCCAGGCCCTAACGGCCACCGCGCAGGATTTGGGCATCGCAGGTCGAGATGTCTATTTTGGGTATGGTTTGGTGCAGGCTAAAGCTGCCCTGGATTATCTTGGTGGTGGTACACCTCCAGTCAACAATCCGCCCGATGTGACTGTCACCAGCCCGGCCAACAATACCAGCTTCGTGCTTGGTGCGCCCATCACCTTTACCGCGACCGCGACCGACCCCGAACAAGGCGATCTGAGTGATTCGGTGGTTTGGAAGGAAGGCAGTACGGATCTTTTCACCGGCGCGAGCTTTAGCAAAGCAGACCTTGCACTGGGCATGCATGTAATTTCCGCTACGGTGACTGATGCAGAAGGTGCCAGCGACAGCGCTTCTGTAAGTGTGACCATCACTTCGCCGGTGACCAACCAGCTGCTGGTAACCGTTAGTACCAATAAAACTACCTATATCAATGGTGAAAAGGTCGCTATTACTGTGACTGTCAAGGATCAGAACGGCGTTGCGGTCTCCAGTGCGGCGGTGAGTGTGAAAGTTTCTGGCACGATCGGCAGCACTTCCACACTCAGTGGAACAACCGGCACCGGCGGTACTGTCTTATTCAGTTATCGCATCAACACTCGCAAGACTGGTACCGGAAGCTACACTTTGGTCGCTACGGCTACCAAGAGTGGTTACGAAGATGGCTCCGCGAGCGCAACTTTCTTAGTTCAATAACTAATCTTGCATGAACAATCTGAGGCCGGCACCTTCGCCGGCCTCATGTATTTAATCTTGTGATCTCAAATGTTTTCTTCATGATGATTGGAAGCAAAGTCGGCAAACCCACTATACCTTTGGAGTTGTCAGTGATATCTGTTGGGTTTACCTCCTTAGCTGCTGAAGTGATCGAGAGGATTAGATTCAAGAAAGTGGGGATGGGTAATACCCCATCTACCTGAAGGTACAACCTGAAGGTGCTTAAATCGCCAATTGCCTGGTCTGGGACCGAACGTTACCCGATTGCCGACATGCAAGCTGAGGTCATTGTCTAAGCGCAAGCTGTTCTGGGCCAGAATAGCCATTTAGTACCTTATGGCATTGACGGGGTCCAAGCCTGAGACGACTGAGATTCCGACCGCGACGGTTAGATGGATGCAGGCGCGCCGGATCGAAGCAATCGCAACCTATTCATCATTGACACTGGTTTCCTCGGAGAAGACAGCCAGATAGTAGATTTAGGCGTTAAGGCGGATAAGCACAAAAGGACAACCCACAATCTTACCCAAGTCTATTCTTTTCGGTTGCGCTATTAAAATTTACTTAACTTCAACAAACAAGCCAAAGGAATGCTTAGAGAACCCCGGACGGTCTACTGAAGATGTGCTAACGTAAAGTAAAGACAGGTCTGTTTCACCTTTACCAATTGCCTCGAACCTCAGAACCATAATCCCACCGGTGGCGTTGACAGCATCATCCACTATATATTGAGCCTCACCGACCTGGGTCAGGATTTTGGAATCAAGTTTGTATACAATCCATTCAAATCCTTCGGATGGGATTGTGGGTATCTGAATTTCCAGAGTATCGCCCACCAGCAAGCTGGCTGAATTCCCTTTAATTTGTGGGGTGATCACCACGGTTTTACCTTCAGGCGTAGAGGTGACTGTGGCGCAAGCACCAATCAGTAAAGTACCTGCCAATAAAATGATGGTGATTAATGTGAATTTGGTCATGAAGGTACCTCCAGCTT
>JBASOE010000008.1:0-2425 GCA_049657925.1 Anaerolineaceae bacterium | reverse complement strand
TCACGCCTTTAAGGAAGGCCTTGGCGATAGGCGAGTTTTGCAACTTTGCTAACATGGGGGCGGTGATCATGACAATGATAAAAGAAGGCAGAAACACGCCAATCATCGCCAGGGCTGAGCCAGGCAGTCCGCCAACGAGGTAACCAATGAACGCAGAGGCCGAGGTGACCGGACCGGGGGTTATTTGTCCGACTGCGATGGCGTCGGTGAGTTGTTGCATGGTCACCCAACCAAAGCGCGTGGTTACGTCTTTCTCTATTAACGCGAACAACACCATGGCAGATCCAAACATGACCGAGCCGGTCTTGAAGAAATATAAAAAGATCTGTGCCAGAGTGTCATTCCACCAGGCCGCGACTTGATTGACCAAACCGGTCAACGAAATCAACGGAAGTCCCAATGCCATTAAAACCGGCGGCCGCGTATCGTTCCGATGGTTCAGTGTATGATGGAACAGGATGCCGAGCAATCCAGCCAAAAGCAATACAAACGTTTCGTTCAAACCCAGCAGCTTGGCGCCCAAGGCGATGCCAAAGATGGCCACCTGTTGCCAGCCCTTAAAGCTCATTTTGCTGATGCGCCAAGTGGTATCGATCACAATCGCCAGCACCAATGGATTAAGCACATAAAACATCCCTGCAATTTGAGGCAACGTGCCGAAACGCACATAAAGTGCGGCAAGGATAGTCGTTGTAATAAAGGATGGGGTGATGAAAGCCAGTCCGCCCAGAATCAAACCGGGGTATCCCGCACGTATATAGCCCACGTGATAACAAAGCTCACTGGCATTCGGACCAGGCACGAGATTGGCTGCCGACAATGCGTCCAAAAAGAGTTCCTCGCTGACCCACTTGTGCCGCCGAACAAACTCGTTTTCCATCATGGCAATGTGAGCGGTTGGCGCGCCAAAGGAGGTTGCACCGATCTTGAGGCAGACCCGCACATATTCCCACAATGCCTCTTTGGTGTGCGCAGGGGTGATCGGTAAGTTGTCTGATGGGACGAGTTCTGACATGGTTTAACCCACTTGCACTCTTGGCAAACTCAACACCAGGTTCTCAATCAGTAATCGGGCATTCACATAACTCTCAATTTGTCCCAACGCGGCTTCGTGACTCTCCAATAATCCCCTTAAATTTGCACCACTCACCTGCCCGGCAACTTTCGCAATCTGGGGCTGCCTGTTCAGATTAACCAGAGGAACGTCGGCACCAGCATTGACCATCAAACAATCCCGCCACCAGGTCAACCAAGCCGGCACCAGCGTAGCAGCCGCCTCGCGGGGTCCTGATTTAGACTTCATCAAGCCATCCAGACTGTTAAGCCGCTCTCTTTGCTTGGCTGGCAGGAGTTCCTCCAGTAAATCCAAAGCTTCTTCATACACGTTCAAGGATTGCGGGTCACGCTCCAATCGCAGTGCCGCCCCAATCCGACCGGAGGTCAGATGGGCATATCGGCGTGCCATCTCCGAAGCAATGCCAAATTGCTTACTCAGACCTTCCGCAGCTACGTCGACTGGTTGTGGGCGCAGGCGTAAAACCTCACAGCGTGATGCGATGGTGGGTAAAAGGCTCTCAGCCGCATCGGCTGTCAAAATCAGAATGGCGCGTGAAGGCGGTTCTTCGAGCGATTTGAGCAGGGCATTGGAAGCGCTGGCCGTCGCATGGTGAAAATTCAGGATCATCACAATTCGATAGCGTGACTGATAAGGCGCCAATGCCAGGGTCTGTTGCATGGTACGGATTTGCTCGATTCGCAAATCCTTGCCGGGCTCAGGGGTTAAGACGGTCAAGTCAGGAAAAGCCTGCATGTCAATCTGCCTGCAGGTGGTGCATTCCCCACAAAACTCCCCTTGGCTGGGCGGTTGTGTGCAATTGAGAGCTTTGACAAAAGCCAATGCCAGGGTACGCTTGCCAACTCCCTCAGGTCCGGTAATCAAATAAGCATGCCTGGTCTTTTCAGGGTGGCTGTGTTGCTTCAGATAGGCGATCGCCTGTTCGTGGCCAAGCAGTTTCCAAGTCATTGTTGAAATTGTAGCACAGGCGCTTTTGTCTGGGCGAAATAGATGGGTGAGGCTGAACGGAATTCCGGATCACCCACCCGGCGGCAAAAAACCATGCCGCCCAACTTTTAAATCTCGTCATCCAGACCATCTCTTGGGAAGGAACCAGCCTGTGAATCCTTCTTTGAATCTCTCAGCGACATCAGGGCATGCCACCCTCCAACGAAATCGGTATTAAAGTGTCAAGGCTAAATAGGAATGTCCTAATGTTGGCTAAATAGAAGTGTCCTACTTAATCACAACAGTAGGCTTACCATTCAGTTTCTTTCCATAGGTTCTCCAAGGGTGATCAACGGGGGGAGACAGAGGTGTACGAGCAGCATGTTTCAGGTCAACAACAGGAGCAGGCTTGGCATACTGATC
>JBASOE010000007.1:0-13099 GCA_049657925.1 Anaerolineaceae bacterium | reverse complement strand
CATCCAGCCTGAAGTATCTGGAATTTGTTCGTGCAAGAATTGGGAATGTTAACGGCAAGCATGTAGCCATACCGCTTAATCGTGGGGCAGGTGTAGTCAGTTCTTTTGTCAAAGCGGATGGCATTATTCATATCCCACAGGATGTTGAAGGTTACGAAGCTGGCGAGCAAATGGACGTACAACTGCTGAGGCCGATCGAAGAGATCGATCGAACTGTGGTCATCACGGGTAGTCATGATCCCCTGATCGACGAAGTAACTGACATGCTGAAACATAGCTATCCCTTAGACAGGATCGCCTCATCCCATGTTGGCAGCCTGGGAGGCATTTTGGCCATCAAGCGCGGCGAAGCGCATTTGGGCGGCGTACACCTGCTTGACGAAGATACCGGTGGGTACAACCTGGGTTATATCAGGAAATACTTCCCGGAAGGCGGTGTGGTTCTGCTCTCATGTGTCAAACGTACCCAAGGGCTGATGGTTGCCAAAGGCAATCCTCTTGGCATACATTCGATTCAAGACTTACCGCGCATTAACTACGTCAATAGACAGAAAGGGAGCGGCACACGCATCTTGATTGATTACCTGATGAGGCAGACAGGGCTGGATACGAGTGCAGTACGTGGTTATCAGCGTGAGGAATTTACCCACACAGCCGTCGCCGCGGCGGTTGCTTCAGGGACAGCGGATGCTGGTTTGGGTATCTTTGCTGCTGCAAAGATCTATGGCTTGGATTTCATCCCGGTAGGCGAGGAACAATACGACCTGTTGGTATCGAAATCAGCATTGGAGCTGGAATCCGTGCAACACCTCATTTCAGTGTTAAAATCCGAAACATTCGCTGAACGGATTATTGGGTTGGGCGGGTATGAAATGAACAAGCCAGGAGAAGAACGACCATGGAACTAACCCATTTGGACAAGAACGGCTCCGCCAGAATGGTGGATGTAAGTCAAAAGGAATATACGGAGCGGATCGCCAAGGCGACCTCAATACTGAAGATGGACCCAGAAACGCTGCAGGTCATCCTCTCTGGCAGCGCAAAGAAAGGTGATGTCTTCGCAGTTGCGCGTGTATCAGGGATTATGGCAGCCAAGAAAACTAGTGAACTTATCCCACTTTGCCATCAGATTTTGATCACCAACGCAACCATCGACTTTGAAGCATTAAATGAGCAAGAACTGTTGATTACCTCCTCAGTTAAAACCCTTAGTCCGACGGGTGTGGAGATGGAGGCTTTGGTGGCTGCTTCGGTGGCTGCCTTAACGGTTTATGATATGGTTAAAGCCATTGACCGTGGTATGGTGATCAGTGAAACTTGTTTGATTCTCAAAGATGGCGGCAAATCCGGTCGATTTGAAAGGCTGAAATAAACTAATGAAAGATCGCTACGGCAGAGAAATCAACTACTTACGGCTTTCGGTAACCGAACGCTGTACGTTGCGTTGTGTGTATTGTCGGTCAGATGAAGGCATGTGCCCAAAAGCAGAAGAGCTCTCAGCAAAACAACTGGTTGAAATCACCAAAGCCTGCACTGAATTAGGCATTGCCAAAGTGCGTATCACTGGGGGTGAGCCGCTGCTGCGGCGAGACCTGACTGAAATCATCTCTGGCATCAAAGCGATTGATCAGATCGTAGACATCTCGCTGACCACCAACGCTCAGGATCTGACGGCTCAAGCTCAAAAATTGAAGGACGCAGGGTTGAATCGACTCAATATCAGTATGGATTCTCTTAAACCAACGCGTTTTGAAGCACTGACGGGTGGCAATCTTCAGAAAGTTCTCGATGGCATCGAAGCAGCGTTGATGGTCGGTTTAACTCCCCTCAAGGTGAATTGTGTGTTGATGAAAGATGTCAATGACGATGAAATTGATGACTTCATCAACTTGACGCGTGAGAAACCCGTTGATGTGCGATTCATCGAATACATGCCGATCGGTGAAAACGGTGCTGGTCGAGTGCGTATAGACAATCAGGACATTCTGTCGAGCAGGCCTGAACTTAAACCAATCAAACCTCGCTATGCAGGTCAACCTTCCAGAGACTATTTTATAGAAGGTTACAAAGGTCGGGTTGGTCTGATTAGTCCAATCTCTCATCAATTCTGTGAGGATTGCAACCGGATCAGGGTGATGAGCGATGGCACTTTAAGAGCTTGTTTGGGTAACGAAAGCGAAGTATCGCTCAAAACAGCCCTTGCACAAGGTCACCGGGAAATCCGTGACTTGATCGAAACAACCATTTTTAATAAACCCCGTGGTCACAAATTTGAATGTGCTCCTTTGAAGGAGCGAAATATGAGCCGCATTGGAGGATAAATTGCCAAAGGTTATCGCTATCAACATCAGCGACAAAAAAGGGGTAATCAAGCACCCTGTTTCAAAAGCCAATTTCATCGAGAACTTTGGCGTTGAAGGTGATGCTCACACTGGCACCTGGCACCGGCAGGTCAGCCTGCTGGACCAGAGCAGTGTGGATCGAATGATTGCCAAAGGCGCCAAAGGTTTGGTGCCTGGCATTTTTGCTGAGAACATCACCACTGAAGGCTTGGAATTGTTCACTCTGCCGATTGGCACCAAACTGCGTGTTGGTGATGTTTTGCTTGAGGTGACCCAAATCGGCAAAGAATGCCACCAGCATTGCCAGATTTATTACCAGGTTGGCATGTGCGCGATGCCTATTGAGGGTATCTTCACCCGTGTTTTGCAAGGCGGTGAGGTTGAACCTGGCTCAGAAATTAAAGTGCTTCCTGTGATTAAAGGGGCAGTGATTACTCTTTCAGACAAGGGATTTGAAGGGATTCGTGAAGATAAATCGGGTCCGGCATTGGTAAAAAGGTTGGAAGGTTTGGTGGATGTTCTCGAAACACGACTTTTACCGGATGATCAGGCGCAAATTGCAGCAATCCTCAGTGAACTTGCTGATTCAGGCAAGCTCGACTTGATCTTTACGACTGGAGGAACTGGTTTAACTCCCCGTGATGTCACGCCTGAGGCAACCCGGGCTGTTTGTGAGCGATTGGTTCCGGGAATTCCCGAGGCGATGCGAGCGGATAGTGCCAAAATCACTGACAGAGCCATGCTGAGCCGCGCCGTGGCTGGTACCCGGGGAAAAACTCTGATCATCAACCTTCCCGGCAGCCCAAAGGCAGCGATCGAATGCCTTGAAGTCTTTTTGCCTGTTATGAACCATGCTGTCGAAACACTCAGAGGCGAAGCTTTCGAGTGTGGTCGGAAATGATCCACAATCCGTGATAGAATTCACACGCTTCAGGTAGAAATACCGAGGATTCTTCGACCTGTCTGACCTAAATCGAGATCCTATACGGTCTTTCAGGCGGTAGTCGTGATAAATCCCAAAGATCGCGACTCAAGGGTGTCTGAGGAAACGAAGGCACCTCCCGTTTGGAAAGGAGAAACAGATGAAAAAGTTATGTATTGTTTTAATCATGGGGGTCATGATCTTCAGTCTCGCGGCATGTCAGAAACCTATCGAGAACCCCGTCATCCGCATGTCCACAACGACGTCGGTCAACGACTCGGGTTTGATGGCCTACTTGCAGCCAGAATTCGAAAAAGCCACTGGCTACAAGCTCGAGATTACATCGGCAGGTACCGGTGCAGCAATTGAGAAGGCTGTCAATGGCGATGCGGATATATTGCTGGTGCACTCCAAGAGTCAGGAAGAGGAGTTTATCAACGCTGGCTTCGATGAGGTCAGAGTGCCATTCATGTATAACTACTACGTGATAGTCGGACCGGCTGATGACCCTGCGGGTGTGAAGAATGCCACTACCGCTGCCGATGCCTTCAAGGCGATCTTTGACGCTGGTGCTACATTTATCACCCGTGGTGACAAAAGCGGAACAAATACCAAGGAACTGGCGCTTTGGAAAGCAGCAGGCGTCGAACCGGAGGGGCAGGCTTGGTACCAGAATATTGGTGCTGGCATGGGCGCTGCATTGACCGCGGCCAACGAGCAGTTGGCGTATACGCTTTCAGACAAAGCGACCTTCCTAGCACACGACAATGAACTTGAGATTCTGCTTGAGACCGCTGATGATATGCTGAACACCTATTCGATGATCGCAGTTGGCACCATGCGCTTTGCAGATACCAACGCTGCAGGCGCGAAAGCATTCATAGACTGGATGCAATCGGACGCGGCTCGCAAGCTGGTCGCTGAGTACGGGGTCGCTGAATACGGCCAACCGCTCTTCTACAATCTTGACAAATAAATAGATTACAGGCTGGAAGGATTCCTTCCAGCCTGGTTAATATTTATGGAATTTATTCGAACTGTCCTGGATTTATTGTTTGGGACTAATACTGAATTGCGCCAGATTATTGGCGTCACTTTGCGTATGTCACTCCTTAGTACAGGGATTTCCGCACTGGTTGGTATTCCCATTGGCGTATGGGTTGGTGGAAACGAATTTAGATCGAAGGGTTGGGTGACGCGGCTGATGAATACCCTGATGGGTATTCCTCCAGTGGTTGGTGGTTTGGTGGTGTATTTAATACTTTCGAGATCGGGTCCACTTGGTACATTGAAGCTGCTCTATACAATTTCAGCCATGGTGATCGCCCAGGTCTTCCTGATAACACCCATCATTGCCAGCATGACTGCAAACGTAGTCTCCATTAAAGCTGAAGCCATCCGCGAAACCTGTCATGGACTGGGTATCAGCAATGCTGATCGCATGCGCTTGATGCTGGCAGAATTCAGAGTAGCTTTTGTTTCGATTATCCTGGCTGGTTTTGGCCGAGCCATTGCAGAGGTTGGCGCAATCCAGATGGTGGGTGGCAACATCCAGTTTAAGACGCGTGTTATGACCACTGCGATCATGATGCAATCCAACATGGGGCATTTTGAATTGGCAGTGGCTTTGGGGGCTGTGCTTTTGATTATTTCTTTTGTGATTAATTCGGTGGTTTACGGACTTCAGAAAGGATGGCAGCGTGCTTGAACTGGATGGAATCACAGTCGGACATGCTGGACGGTTAGTCCTTTCGGTCGACCAGCTTGTATTCGACACCGGTAAGCGTTACGGAATCATTGGCGAGAATGGAAGCGGCAAAACCACGCTTCTGAAGGTGATCAGTCAGTGGCTAAAACCTACCAGTGGTGAAGTCAAGGGCCTGAAGGGGTTGGAAATTGGTTATATGCCTCAAAAACCCTATATCTTCTCAATTTCTGCATTCGACAATGTTTTGATAGCTCTGGAAGGTTTGCAGGACAGGGAAGAACGAGCAAAAAAAGCGCTGGAAAAAGTCGGTCTTACTGGTTATACAAAGCAACGAGCAGACAGACTATCAGGTGGTGAGATGCAACGTTTGGCACTGGCAAGACTGATCGCCAAGCCACGCGATGTGTTATTGCTCGATGAGCCCACCTCAGCCACAGACATTCGGGGAACAGATCAAATCGAGTCGGTTCTAAAAGAATACTGCCAGAAAACCAGTTGCACCCTGATCATGACGACCCATTCGCCAGCGCAAGCATTGCGGATGGTGGAAGCGGTCGTTTTCATTGAGGAGGGCAGGGTTATTGAGCAAGGCAAAGCTGACACTGTCATCCACCACGCAACACATCCGCTGACCCAATCTTTTCTTGAACATTGGCATATTTAGCCTTTTTTCCATTCCAAGCAAACAGCGAAAAGCATAACCCGCGAAATTACAAATGGCTTAATCGCACGAGTTATCGTTTAGAATGAATGCTTGTGAAAATCAACCACCAATTTGTGCTGCGCATTACCATCTACTTGTTCTCACTGGCACTTCTGGCGATGGGGGTGGCTATAGCAGTTAACTCTGATCTGGGCGTATCTCCAGTAAACTCCCTGCCATATGCTCTTGCTCAAATTCTCGAAGTACCACTCAGCACATCGATCATTATTGTTTACACGATTTTTGTCTTGTTGCAAATAGCCATTTTGAAGAAAGATTTCAAACCGTATCTACTTTTGCAACTTGTTTTCGCAGTCATCTTCGGATATTTTGTTGACTTCTTCAAATTAATTCTTGGAGACCTTAGATTGCCAGGTTATGTTGGTCAATTGACGATGGTTATTATCAGCGCGGTTTGCATCGGTGTGGCGATTGCCATGTATTTAAGTGTTCGCTTATTACCATTGCCAATGGAAGGGTTGGTAAGCGCAATTACGATTGCACTCAAGGGAAAAGTCAAATTTTCAGTAGTTAAGACAGTCTGCGATAGCGCAAGTGTGATCATCGCGGCGAGCTTGTCATGGATATTCCTCGGCAAATTGGTTGGTGTCAGGGAAGGAACAGTCATCACGGCTTTGATCATTGGGCCGATTGCTGGCTTGGCACAGAAGTACATCACACCAACCATCGAGAAAGCTGTTTTCGACAAAACCATCCCAGGCAATGTATAATCAAGGCAGTTTAGCAGACGAGTGAATTTGCTTGACTCGACATGTTTGATGTGGCAATAACCTGTTTGATCACTCTCACCTGGTCAAGCAAGGTTTGCTTTAACAAGTAAATTTCAGGCATGAACTGTCCAGAAAACAGTCCTAATCAAGCCTGTAGGAATTTGCACGATCCCTGCCCAGGCGGTTACAGGTGAAAAAAAAGGATCTTTTAGAAGGAGAGTGTATGCAACTTCCAATTCGAGTACTTCAATGGGGATTAGGTGCCATGGGTAGTGGCATGGCCAGGTTAATGCTGCAAAAGTCCGGGCTTCAGGTAGTGGCAGCAGTGGACGCCAGACCCGAATACGTTGGAAAAGACCTGGGTGACGTGCTGCATGCAGGCAAGGAACTGGGAGTCCCAGTAACTGACAAACCAGAGACTGTATTAGATAAATCCAAAGTCGATATTGTGGTCATTGCCACCACATCATGGGCAGCCAAACAAGCACCGGACCTGAAGAAAATTATCAAAGCTGGCATCAATGTCATCTCGATTGCTGAGGAAATGTCGGACGTTCAGGCGCAGAACCCAGAGCTGGACAAAGAACTGGACGAACTTGCCAAACAAAACGGCGTAACAGTGCTTGGCACCGGGGTTAACCCTGGATTTGTGCTTGATCTACTACTTGTGACCCTCACGGCTGGCTGCCAATCGGTCGAACGCATTGAAGCCTCCCGAGTCAATGATCTAAGTCCTTACGGTCCGACCGTGATGGAGACTCAAGGCGTTGGGCTGACCCCCGAAGCTTTCCGGGCTGGCGTGGCAGATGGCAGTATCGTTGGGCATGTCGGCTTCCCCGAATCGATTCACATGATCAGCGAGGCGCTTGGTTTGGGTGTGGATCGTATCGAACAAACCCGGGAACCGATCATCAGTCAGGTTTATCGTGAAACCCCGCATGTCAAGGTTCAACCGGGCATGGTTGCTGGCTGCGCACATATAGGGGTGGGGTATCATGGCGATAAAGAAGTCATTCGCCTGATTCACCCCCAACAGATCCATCCTCAACTCGAAAACCAAGACACTGGTGATTACATCAATATCTACGGTTTACCTGAAATTCACATGGCAATCAAACCAGAAATTGCGGGCGGAAAAGCTACCATGGGCATCGCGGTCAATATGATTCCGCATGTGGTTGCTGCCACTCCCGGGCTGAAACGTATGATTGACCTGCCCATACCTGCAGCCCTGATGGGTGAAAGCGCTTATAACAGGCGCGTGTGAGGGCGAATGGCTGAGATAAAAGCTGAAACCTGGGTAGAGATCGAACGAGTTGTTTTACAACCTGCAGATCGTGCGCTAACCTTACCTGAGGATACCAAACAAGTCCCATACATCATGCATGTGTCCGGATTTCTGATCGAACCGGCAAATATGGGTGAGCTTGCGCGTATCCGAACCATTATTGGTAGAATTCATGAAGGTACTTTGATCAAAGTTGAGCCGAGCTATTCTCATAGCTTTGGTAAGCTGGTTCCTGAACTGCTGACCATTGGCACAGATGAAGAGTCCATATGACAGACAACTCTTATAGCGCAGTGCTGGCCCGCAAGAACGAGATTATGAAGCGATCCATCGGGCTTGATTATGAGAATTACGCCCAAGGGTTGATCGCTTTTGACTATGAACGCCTGATGGCCGACACAGGTTACGATATGGAAGCGGTCATGCGCATCCAGGCCGAAACCAAGGTTGGCAACACGCCACTCTATGAGTTGCACAATCTGACCAAGGCGGTGCGCAGGATCTCCGAACCAGGCAGGGGTGCGCGTATTTTGTTGAAAGACGAAGCTGCTAATGCATCGGGCAGTTTTAAAGCGCGCAGAGCCGCAGTTACTGCCTATGAGGCAGCCAGAAAAGGCTATAAAGGCTTGATCGCAGCCACCAGTGGTAATTATGGCGCTGCAGTTGCCTCCCAGGCTGTACAGCGGGGTTTAAAATGTATCATCATTCAGGAGGTATTCGATTCGCACTTTGTTGGCCAACCTGAGATCATCGAAAAGAGTCGGCTTTGTGAAGCGTATGGCGCGGAAGTCATCCGCCTCTCGGTTGGGCCCGAACTATTTTATGTTCATTTGTTGACCCTGGAGGAAACTGGTTTCTTTAACGCCTCTCTCTACACTCCTTTTGGAATCAAGGGCGTCGAATCGCTTGGGTACGAGGTTGGGAGGGAGGTTAAGTCACGCTATGGTAAGGCTCCAGACGCGGTGGTGATTACCCACGCTGGCGGTGGTAACCTGACGGGAACCGCGCGTGGTCTGCTGCAGGCCGGTTGTGAGACAACCCGGATCGTGGCTTGTTCGGTTGATTTAAGCGGTTTGCACATGGCTTCTGACCATGATTTTAACAAGAAATCCTTCACCACCGGGCACACCGGTTTTGGTATTCCGTTTGCCACCTGGCCAGATCGGGTGGACGTACCCCGAAACGCCGCACGGCCGCTGCGTTATATGGATGAGTACCAATTGGTAACTCAGGGTGAGGTGTTTTACATCACTGAGCTGCTAACCAAATTGGAAGGCATCGAACGTGGTCCAGCCGGCAACACAAGCTTGACGGCTGCCGTCACACTTGCCCGTCAGATGGATCAAGATCAGATCGTGGTAGTTCAGGAGACTGAATACACCGGCGCAGGCAAACACCATAATAGTCAATTGAGTTTCGCGAGAGAAAACGGCATTGAGGTTCGCAGAGGAAACCCGAGTGAGAGTCTCCCAGGTAAATCGATCATTATTCCAGAACACCTCAACCAAGTGCGCGGTAAGGCTCAAGACATGCAGCGATTAAGACTTTCATACCTGCGAAACACAGCGAATCGAGTTTCAGCCTCTGAGTGGACTGATGTGGATATTGACTTTCTGGCAGCAGAACTCAAAATTGAGCGTTCCTGGGTAATCGAGCAACAAACTCAACTCACCAATAGTTGAAAGGGTAAAGTATGACCGAAGAAAGACTTGAAAAATTCAGCGAGAGGCAAGAACGACTTCACTCACTTAGTGATGAAGCACTAAAGGCTCGCTTCTGGGAGTTGTGCGATCAGGTCGTTTCACCGATCGCTGAGCTTGCACGAACGCACACTTCACCTTCTATCGAGCGATCTGTTCTGCTGAGAATGGGCATTGACAGTCAATCCGCACTGGGGGTAGTCGAAAAGATAAAACAAGCTGGACTGCTTGGCAAGGGTGCAGGGCATGTCCTGCTTGAGCTGGCTGAAAAGGAACACTTAGAAGTAAAGCAAGCTGCCACGCGAATTCTGGAAGATGGCACTGTTTTGCAGGGTCTTTTTGGCGAGGTAAAGCCATGAGCAAGCAAACACCTCTTGACCCGAAAAAGAAACTGGATGTCGATGAATTGATGGAAGGGCTTGCTCATTACCGGCCTAAGCGCAAAGGTTGGGTTTGGCGCAAGAAGCCCGCCAAAGGTGTTGATATGGGTCCGTTCCACTATCGCAACATGGCGGAACCGCTCAAGAACAGCATTGGCTTACCAGCGTCGAAATACTTCAATGGCATCGACCCACAACCTGAGTGTGTCGTGACCACTGAGATTGCTTCAGGCCGGTTTGAGGACGACATTCGGCGTATGCGCATGGCAGCCTGGCATGGTGCCGACCATATCATGGTCATCCGCCATACCGGACAGAGCCATATCGATGGCTTGATGGAAGGAACCCCTGAAGGGGTGGGAGGCGTACCGATCACCCGCAAGCAGATCAGGGCTTCTCGCAAAGCGCTTGACCTGATCGAGGATGAGGTCGGTCGTGAGATCAACTTCCACAGTTATGTATCTGGTGTGGCAGGTCCTGAAGTGGCGGTATTATTCGCCGAAGAAGGCATCAATGGTGCCCATCAGGATCCACAGTACAACATTTTGTACCGTAACATCAATATGTACCGCTCCTTTGTGGATGCGGCTGAAGCCAAACTGGTGATGACCTCAGCAGGAATTTTTCAGATCGATGGGGCTCACAATGCCAATGCTACTGCCAAGGCTGGCTGGCTGGTCATGCCCGAGTTGTTGGTTCAACATGGCATCAATTGTGCCTTCTCACTCAAGGCGGGCATGCCTAAGGAACTGATTGGCTTGTCGACTGTGCCGCCGAACTCACCACCTGCACCGAAGCTTTGGTACGACCTTCCCTATGCTGTTGCCCTGCGCGACTTCTTCTCAGATTTCAAAATGCGTGCCCAACAAAACACGCGTTATATCGAGTCCGATATCGAAGAAGCCATTCGCACTCATACGATTGACACGTTAATTTCCATGCTCACCAGCGCTGACTTACAGAGCACCATCACCCCGGATGAAGGGCGAAACGTGCCATGGCACTACAACAACATCCGCGGCATCCAGACTGTCAAGCAAGTTTGGGCGGGTTTGGATGGCATCAAGGAACTGGTCGGCCTTAAGATGGATGGCCCTTTGGGTGAAATGTCCCGTGATATTCGAGAACGCGCTGTGGCATTTCTTGAAGAAATCGTCGAAGTGGGCGGTTACTTTGCTGCTGTCGAAAAAGGCTTTTTCGTCGATTCAGCCAAATACCCTGAGCGCAGCGGCGATGGTATCGCCAGGGATGGTCAAGGCGGTGTAGCGGCGAACAGCATCGTACCCCGTGACCCCGATTATTTTGCGCCAGTTTGCGCTCATTACGGAGAAAACCATTTGCCTGATGGCGTTGAGCATGCCTGTGATCCGATCGGTGGTTGCACTTTGTGCAAGCCTGACAAGATCTCCTATATCGATGAACTTGACACAGAAGATTCTGCTGCACGTCGTCTCGAAAAATCTTACCCCTACCGCAGGGGTAACCTCATTCGTCCAGAAGCCGAATGGGCCGGTGATGGCGTGGTGTTGCTGCAAATGATGATCCCGGAAAATGAAGATTACGCCCGCGAAGCTGCCCTGCAAATGGCGCTGAGAATGGGTCTGTCTGACCCACAAGTGATTAACTTAATGGTTTTGCACCCTGCCGAGGGCTGCTTCCTGGAGGTCAAAGGCAAGGTCGGTTTTGATATCGATCGCGATACACTCAAGATCCCTGAAAAGGTGCAATTGCTGCCCGAAGACGAAATTCGGGAAGCGGTAAAGAAGATCGGATTGAAGGTCGTGGCCGGCACAGTGGGCGAAGATGAACACAGTGTTGGTTTACGTGAGATTCTGGATATCAAACACGGTGGCATCGAGAAGTATGGTGTTAAATACCACTACCTGGGCACTTCGGTTCCGGTTGGAAAACTGATCGACGCCGCCATTGAAACTGGCGCACAGGCTATCCTGATCTCGACCATCATCAGTCACAACGATGTGCACCGCATGCAAATGCGCAAATTGGCTGACCTGGCTAAAGAAAAGGGCATCCGTGACAAAGTGATCCTGATCGCAGGCGGTACGCAAGTCAACCCCGAAATGGCGGCTGAGACCGGTTTGGACGCCACATTCGGGCGCGGCACCAAAGGCATCCAGGTGGTGGATGCGATCGTAAAAGCGCTGAGGGCTCGCAACCTGGCTTAGGAGCCTATGGACATTTTGACCATTGAGGTCGGCTCAACAATTACGAAGGCTAATGCATTCACGCGATCGGCTGAGGGATATCTTGAGCTGTTTGCGCAAGGGTTTGCCACGACAACCGTATTGGAAGGTGACGTGGGCATCGGCGTGGAAAACGCCATTTGCGACCTCGAGACTCAAACCAGTCGAAGATTAGAAAAACCCGAGATCCACCTGAATAGTTCGGCTGCAGGTGGATTGCGCATGACCGTGCACGGTTTAACTTACAATATGACGGCTCGAGCCGCTCGTGAAGCCGCGCTTGGTGCTGGCGCGATCATCAAGCAAGTCACAGCTGGAGCGCTTGAAGAGTCTGAACTCGCTGAAATTCGCGCCATCGAGCCCAATATCATCCTGCTAGCTGGTGGCGTTGATTACGGGGAGAAGAGAACGGTACTCGAGAACGCTGAAAAGATCGCCTCGCTGGGTCTGAAATCCCCAGTGATATATGCAGGGAACTCTGTTATACGCCCTCAAATTCAGGAGATTTTTGCGTCCAGTGGTGTGCAAGTGCTCCTGGCTGACAATGTATTCCCCGACGTGGATGTGCTCAACATCGAACCCGTACGCTATCTGATTTACGAAGTCTTCAATGAGCACATTGTCCATGCCCCAGGCATGGCGCGATTGAGTGAATTGACTCAAGCTCCAATCCTTCCGACCCCAGCAGCAGTTCTGCGGGCTGCTGAGCTCTTCGCAGAAGCCTTGGGCGACGTGCTGGTGATCGATGTGGGAGGAGCTACGACTGACGTGCACAGTGTCACCGGAGGCAGTCCGGAGTGGACGAGCAAAATGGTCGATCCTGAGCCTTATGCGAAACGCACAGTCGAGGGCGATTTGGGTGTATTTATTAATGCAAAAAATATCCTTGCCTTAAGCGCAGACCCAGAATGGAGCGATCGGTTTGAGGATCTGAAGGCGCTGCCTAAGACTGAGCGCGAGATCAACCTGACGCATTATCTATGCGAACGCGCGGTCGAGACTGCTATTCGCCGACACGCCGGGGTTATCAGCGATCAATACACCCCGGTTGGCAGGAAACAGGTCGTCAAAGGCAAAGATTTGAGCGCTGTAAAGTGGGTGGTGGGTACTGGCGGCGCTCT
>JBASOE010000006.1:0-14453 GCA_049657925.1 Anaerolineaceae bacterium | reverse complement strand
TCTTCTTGGGTCATTCTGATTGTCCATTTCATGTAGTTAATTGTCATGCCTTTTAGGACATTTCTAATTTGCTACTTTAGGACATTATCATGTTGCCACTACATATATATAATGTCGGCCACTAATTCACCAAACTGTTAATGTTATAATTTTACCAGTTGAGCAACCTAATCAATGATAGATGAGGTAAGAATGGACTTCAAAAAGACTGAATACAAACGTGGCACAGTAGTTAAGGGTGTCGGCAGGATCGACAGCGCTTCAGCTCCTGATTTGGAAAAGATTATGATGGATCTCGTGCAAGGCGGTAAAAGCATCATCCTGGACCTCCAGGATGTTGATTTCGTTTCCAGTGCAGGT
This sequence comes from Anaerolineaceae bacterium, assembly GCA_049657925.1. Lineage (GTDB taxonomy): Bacteria > Chloroflexota > Anaerolineae > Anaerolineales > Anaerolineaceae > Mesolinea. The sequence continues at coordinate 14,093 of JBASOE010000006.1, read as the reverse complement.
TGGTGGTCGATTATTCGGGTTCAAAAAGAGCTTAAGAAAACCAGCAATCAGGACCTGATTTTGGCTTCACTATGCGAGAATGTTCGCGACTCGATGGACCTGATTGGCATTTTGCCCTACTTCGGGGTTTACGATAATCTGGTGGACGCCGTCGCCAGCCTATAAATTTCACTCAAGCCTAATGTGGGCAGAGCTAATCATTTCTCAAACCAAAAGGTCGGAAAAAATCCGACCTTTTTATCTTTGAGAGATGATTCTTAGTCAATCTTAATTTGGTAGGCAGCCTTTTCGCGGGTGATAGGGGAGGTGCCAGAGACTACGACCATCACACTTTGAGCATCCGAACCCACTTCAAATTCAAATGTGCCCATATTGAGCACATCCAATTGGAGCTGCTCAACGGTGGTGAGGTTGCCCTGACGAATAATGGTCACTGCGTAAGTTTGAGGCAAGGTATTTTGCACTCTTACAAAACCTTCAGCCATCCAACCGCCAGAGTCGCTTTCGAGGTCGTTGGAGTAGCCAATTGCGTTGATCCTGAAGTCATCCAGAGTAAAGCCTTTACCGTTGACGGCGGCATCAGTTACATAATCAAATTGTACGGTTACTTGTTTGCCAATGTACGAGCTCAGGTCGACTGATTCATTAATCCAGCCACCGCTTAAGCCATTCCAACCACAGCCATAACTATTACCGCTTGGGTTGTCTCTGGTACAAGTTTTGCTATCCAGTATCTCCCACGTTTGGCCATCTGTTGTCGCAGAGATGAAAACGTAGTCGTAGTCTTCTTCGAGGTCGTACCAGGTCTTGAATTCAAGCTTGACTGGACCAGTCACATTGGTCAGGTCAAAGGTCTGAGACAGTCGTGGATTGGATTCGTCACCCATATTTGACCAGTAAAAGTAATCCCCGGATGTGGGTGCAGCAAACGGCAAAAGATTAACTTCATTCTTTCCCTGGAAATTCAGGGTGTGGCGGCCAGCGCAAGAAATTTCAATGTAATCTGTGCCAAACTGGGAGACATCAGCGGTTTCAATCGTTGGACAATCGCTTAGGTCCTCGGTCACTGTTATCGGAAAGGGAGTGTATGATTTGTAAGAAAAGCGTCCATCGGCAACTGTCGGGTCATTGAGGTAGTTTGCCACAGACCACTCAACGAATAATTCAATCCCAGTATAAGGTTTGCCAGTCGCTGGGTTGGTTAGTGCAAGCTCCTGGGCGACCTTATCGATACTGGAAAAACCATTTTCATCGTGGGCAACCAGTGCCTTGGTGGCATCCTCGCCAAATCGATCCAGGAAGTAAGACAGGAACAAATAGGACGCGCCGTAATGAGGTCCATTTTCGCCAATATCGCCGCCCCAGTCGGTGAGTTGCATGTCGGGGTTACGGACGAACTCCCAATCGAAACCGCCAGTGTCATAGCCATTGAGTTGTTCAGCCAACATTGCTGCGCCTTCGTTCATCCAGGTTTCTTCGTTTTTGTCTTGGTACCAATGAATCATGTGCTGAAACTCGTGCGCCATAGTACCGTAAATGTAATCCTCACCAAGCCCAACGTTGTCAGCACTCATCAGGAACATCTCGTGCGCGTTGGAGTATTCGTGGGCATCTGGGTGCAATTCGTCTGCCGATGAAAAGTATCCAGCAATGTTGTCGCCGAGCCCCTTGGCGTACAGGACATAGATGCGAGGGTCGTCATCCACTCCGGGAGTCCACTCTTCTCCAAAGAATTCACGGTCGGTCGGTATGATCTCCTGATCGAAGGTTTCAGCCAATCTGTTCAACTCAGATTCACTGTAACGCACACCGTTCTGGATCCAAAAATAAATGTTATCGCCAAGATAACGAAGCGTTGCATCGATTTGGAAGTTTTCATTGGTATCGGTGTTTGAGACCCAAAATCGTTTGCTCGCGCCAACTTTGTATGGCATATTTGTGTCGGGGAATGTGACAGGCACATCCTGTTTGCCGCCCAAGCGATCAGCCAACTCGATAGGGTCATTGACCGGCACGAGCATCCCATTCAGGGTTTGCAGAGATTCTTGCGCGCCGGGGATGTAAGGAACTTCGGTTGGAGATTCGAGATCAATTTGGGGTAAGGTTGGCCAGGGAGTGGAAGTCGGTTGACCCAATTCAGTCAGGATTTCTGGTACATAAGTGGTGGCAGAACTATTTGACTTAATTCCCGCATAGGCCAAGCCTGCAACGACACATAAGGCAACAATACAGCAAACCACAAGCAACACACCAATGACAATGAGAATGGTGGTGGTAACTCCGGAATTGGTAGATTTTCTTTGCATTAATTTCCTTTTCTCATGCAAACCTTTATGCATGTAAACAGCAGGATTATACCTTTACGCCCATTCGTACAATCCGAGTGAAAGGGGTTAATGATCACTTCTTTTTCGGTTTGTCCTTATTTTCAAGAACCCGCTGCCGCACAATGCGCCGAATCAGATCCATCGGAAGTGGTTGATCAAGCGGAAACTGTACTGAACCTTTGCCCTGCTTATATCGTATTAACTCTGACTCGAAAGCGGAGATACCTTCAGGAGTGGGGTAAAGCCCGAGGTGGTTCTCGAAAAGCGCAAAATACACCAACGGTCCATTCAGTTGATAGGCTGGCATTTTGTAAGCAATGCCCTCTTTTGCCTCAGGGGCTTCCTCAAGCACGATCTGGCGAACCGATTGAAGAAGAGATTGCTTACCCATAGGAAAACTGGCAATATATTCATCGACAGAATTGACTGATGGACTGGCTTTCTGCATATAGGGTTCCTCCTAAGAGAAATTATAGACCAGGCAAGGTCGATGTACTACTGTTTATAGAACCTGCTTGTTTGAAGTGTTAGAATCCTGCCAGAAAACACATGAAAACTCTACGGCGTTCCTTTATCTTGACTTTGTTGGCTGGTGTGTTGCTGTTAATTCTGAACAACTCGGTGACCAGTGAACCAACCATCCGCGACGGCCTGAATCGACTGACGGCAGGGGAAACCTTTAATTTTGTCGATTGGACCTTGGATGCTCTTTTTCGTAAAGCGATAGGCGCCTCGCTGAAAGCTGAGAAGTTTCTGGGTGCAGGACAACAAGCGCAAGTAATGCGTGAGTACGTCAGATTGGTCAGCGAAAAAGCCAATCTGGAAGTCGAGTTAACTCAACTTGTCGCAGAACCTGGCCAGGAAAACTTAACAGCGATCTCAGACACCAAGCAGAAACTTGACCGTACCGGCGCTTACCTGACCCAATACTCTCACCTGGCGGAGTCGACCTTGCAAACCCAAACAGAGCAAATGCTGCTAGAGATGGGTTTTGGTTTTGGTGGTCAGATTCTGCCTCCTGTTCTGTATCATGTGTCCGAGTTGCCACTCAACCTGATCGTCTCACCGCGGGATGTCATCCAGGCAGAGCACGAGATTAGCCTCAAAGCCGGATTAGATACTCTACAGAAAGAAGAGCTTGAAAATGCGGTGCTTGAGAATCTTGATCGATCCGCATTAATTGAGCCGATCGGTGGGATGGGGGCTTACCCAACCATGGTCATGCGCACCAGTGACCTGGCATGGCTTGCTGACACAGTCGCCCATGAGTGGGGGCATAACTGGTTGACATTCCACCCGCTTGGCATTCGCTACTTTGACAATCCACAGATGAAAACCATCAATGAAACCGCCACATCGATTATTGGAAGGGAAGTCAGCCTCGAAATTCTTAAACAATGGTATCCAGAGTTGGTGCCGCCCTCCACAATTGAAAGTGGAGAAATTGAAACGCCTGTTATTGTGGGCCCAGTGAAAGAAGTTTTCAATTTTCGCCGGGAAATGCGAGAAACACGCATGAATGTTGATGAAATGCTTTCGAAAGGTTCAATTATTGAAGCCGAGGTTTACATGGAAAAACGTCGGACTTTTTTCTGGGAGAACGGCTATCGCATCCGCAAAATCAACCAGGCCTATTTTGCTTTCTATGGCTCTTACAACGATATCCCGGGTGGTGGAGCCGCAGGAAATGACCCGGTCGGCCCAGCCGTGCAAACCCTCAGGGCTAAATCAGCAAGTTTGTATGTGTTTGTTGATCAGATTCAACACATCAGATCCTACGAAGAACTTTCTAGACTCGTTTCTGAATGACCTTCTATCAAATCACGATGCAAATGCATTTATAATTCAGAAAATCTTCGTATAAAGAGAAATCATGCCTCGATCTTCACTTCGTTTTGGGCCAAACCCAACCAACCCTCTCTTAATCGTTATCTCTGGTCCTTCGGGGATCGGGAAAGACGCGGTCGTGGGTTTGTTGCGAAAAAATAACATTGATACACATTTCGTGATCACAATGAACTCCAGACCACCACGCAAGGACGAAGTGGATGGAGTGGATTACTTTTTTGTCAGCAAAGAAGAGTTTGAAAGACTGATTGCGGCAGACGAATTGCTTGAACACGCCAAGGTCTACTCGGACTATAAAGGCATCCCCAAAGCGCAGGTACGCCAAGCTTTTGCTTCCGGTAAAGATGTCATCATGCGTTTGGACGTACAAGGTGCCATGACCATTCGAAAACTCTATCCGCAAGCAATATTGATTTTCCTGACTGCGTCGACCGCTGAAGAGTGGATCGGACGGTTACAAGCACGTCGCAGCGAAACGCCTGAAGAATTGGGTTTGAGGCTTAAGACTGCGGAACAAGAATTTTCTCTGACCCGCAAATTTGATTACATAGTGGTTAATTCTGATCAACATCTCGACCAGACCATAGCTGACATACAAGCCATCATCAAAGCTGAGCACCTCAAAACTAAACCACGTAAGGTCAGACTATGACAGATATTAACCAGGATGTGCCGGAAGTCACCCCACAAGAGTCTCAAACACCCCTGACAGCGACACCAGCATCGGAGGGTGCCAAGCTGGTCACACAAAAACCGCCACGCCCGATTGTTACTTATGTGCTTATTGGTATCACACTGGTGGTATTTGTCGTACAGTTATTGACTACTCAGCCAAATGGACTGGATGCTCCGTTAATATTCCTCGGAAAAATCAATGAGTTCATTCTGGATGGTGAATTCTGGCGTTTGATTACGCCTGTGCTGGTGCACGGTTCATTGATTCACATCGCGTTCAATATGTACGCTCTATTTATCATTGGCAGCAGAGTGGAACCGGTCTATGGACATGGTCGATTCCTTGTTCTTTATTTGCTGGCGGGTTTTGGTGGGAATGTGCTTTCGTTTGTATTATCGCCCAACATTTCCGTTGGTGCCTCCACAGCCATTTTTGGGTTACTGGCGGCTGAAATCGCGCTGATCCTTCAAAATCGACGATTTTTTGGCACACAATTACGCCCGATCCTGCTCAACCTTGTGATGGTCCTGGCAGTAAACCTCTCGATTGGACTGGTTCCGGGATCGAGGATCGATCTGTTTGGGCACTTGGGCGGATTGTTGGCAGGTTTTGTTTTTGCAATGCTAGCCGGCCCTAAATGGACACTCAAGCGTGTCGAGGGTGGGGTCTCATTGAGCGATACGCGGGAACAAAAAGATGTGGTGATGGCGTCGGCATTGGTACTTGTCGCTTTTGGGGTGATGGCGGCTATTCCGTTCCTGACTGCTTAGGTTGCTGTTCCTGATGGTTAATTCTGAGTGGATTAGTAAACTTCTGCGCTTTGATGATGCGATTACAAAGCGTCTGGTGCTCGCTGAAAGTGCTAAATTTGGTAATGCTTTGGCAAAACTGCTCAGCCTGAGTTGTGACTCTTGGTATTGGCTGATTGGGCTGTTAGCAATCTGTATCTTTGGTCGTGAACCATGGCGTGAACGCACGATGCTCATAGGCGTGGCGATCGTCTTGTTGGCGGTACTAGTCCTGGGCATCAAGAAGCTCGTCAGGCGGCGTCGGCCAGATGGCGAGTGGGGACAAATCTATCGGGCACTGGACCCGCATTCCTTCCCATCCGGGCATGCTGCGCGTGCTCTGATGATCGCATTGCTCGGGGTTTACTTTGAACTTGGTTGGTCAGTGATTCTGCTAATTGTATGGGCTCTACTTGTAGGATGGTCGCGCATCGCTTTGCGGCTCCATTATCTGATCGATGTCCTTGCAGGCTGGGTTATTGGCGCATTAGTTACTGCCATTGCGGTTTTGATCTTTCCACGGACACTAAATCTCTTCAATCCATTAATCGCACTAATCACCAAGTAGTCCATTCGATATTGTAGTCTGTGCATACTTAATCTATCCCTTTTCCCTTTTCCGATCGATTTGGAGATTGACATGGCCATCGAACTGAGTCACAAAAGTGAATTCAATGTGGCTGGTTTGTCTGCTGTACGAAAACCCAATAGCCCTGAGTTTTCGTTTCTTTGGGATTGCCTGTTTGAGTCGGGTTTGTTCACCAAGTTTATGGCCTTTGGCACCATCCGAACGCTTGGGGTTTGCTATGTCATACTGCCGGATGGCAGCTTTAGCTACATGGCTGGGGTTGAATTGGTCGATCTCGAGACGGTCAAATAATATGGTGTCACCTTGTTAAATGTACCCGAGACAGATGATGACGTTCATCCTCGCAAAGGCACAGTACCGCAGTGCATTTATGAGGGCTGGAAGCAGTCTATGGAATTGCTTACTGATGAGGGCTACCGCCATAGCGACCCCCCTGATTTTGAACATTATCTTGAGGGTGACTTGAACTCACCAGACTACCGTGTGGAGTTGTGGATCCCATTCAAAAAGATTGCATGATCAAAAAGACTGAGGTTTACTGCCTCAGTCTTTTCTGTAATCACTTAATCGACGAAATTACGCGAGAATGATCGCGCTCATGGGCTCGAGAGAAATTCCGGATAATCTACCGTCGACAACCGTGAAATTCCTGTCGTCGAGCTGGCTCTGCAGCAATGTGCCATCCTCAAAATCTGGCTTGGCTCCCAAATCCAGTGATTGAGCTTCCTGACCAAGATTCATCGCGACAAGAACCGTATCGCTCGCGTCTTTACGCAGGTAGACCAATATGTCGTCCTGAGTATAAATGGGTTCGAAGTCACCTGTGCGCAAGGCGGGCATAGCATGGCGCAGTGTGATCAATTCGCGCAGTCCATTGCGAAGTTCGACGTTCCAATGGGTTTCATCCCAATCGAAGCCTTTTCGGCACAAGGGGTCAACACCACCGTTCATACCGATTTCATCGCCATAATAGATGCAAGGTGCGCCTGGATAGGTAAGGATGAAGAGGTAAGCCAGATAGAGTCGTTTTGGGTCATTTTTGACCAGGCTGAGGAAGCGCGGCATATCGTGGCTATCAAGCAGGTTTAGCTGTGCGTGAGCAAATTCTCGTTGACAATAGTTTAGCAAATCTACTGCCCGGGTAGCAAATTGGGCGGCATTCAATTTAGGAGGGGTTTCAAGTCCCATAAAACCCTCTGCGAGTTCACGGTCGATCTGAGAGCCGCCAAAAAAACCTAAACATGCCTGTGTAATCTGATAATTCATCACTGCGTCAAACTGATCACCCGTCATCCAGCGTCGTGCAACGATGGGAATTTCACCGACGATGTAAGCCTCCGGGTTGGCTGTCTTAACTACCTCACGGAATTCGCGCCAGAAATCGTCATCATCGATTTCAAAAGGTACATCCAATCGCCAACCGTCAGCGCCTCGATCAATCCAATACTTGGCAACATCAAAGATGTACTGGCGCACTTGCGGGTTGTCAGTATTAAATTTGGGAAGCCCAGGGATTTCCCACCAGGCCACATAGTTAATTTTTCCTTCGTAAGCATGCAGTGGGAAACCCTTGATGTGGAACCAATCGATGTAGGGGGATTTCTCTTCACATTCGAGGATGTGGTTGAACTGGAAGAAGCCGCGGCTGGCGTGGTTGAAGACACCATCCAGCACTACGTGAATATTACGCTTGTGGGCTTCTTCGATCAACAGGTCAAAAGCAGCATCGCCGCCCAACAGGGGATCCACCCGGTAATAATCGTGGGTGTGGTAGCGGTGGTTACTGGCGGATTGGAAGATTGGGTTGAAGTAGATGGCGGTGATGCCAAGGTCTACCAGGTAATCAATCTTTTCAACCACGCCCATCAGATCGCCGCCCTTGAAACCTTTGGTGGTGGGTGTGGCATCCCATGGTTCCAGGTTACCGGGTTTGACCACTTGGGCTGAAGCAGCGAAGCGATCGGGGAAAATCTGGTAGAAAACAGCATTCTTGACCCAGTCAGGAGTCATGTTGTTATGGTTGTTCATTAACACCTCGTGAAGATGAATTTTGGAGAATTATACAATCAATCAATATTGAATTCGCATGACAATTGTCTTTTCAATCTCGTTAGCGTTGGGTGGCGCAGTGATTAATTGCCGGTACATAGCTTTGCGATTGGATAGGATTAAAAATACCAGGATCAAAACACATACTCAGGATCAAAAAATATCAGATTCCGAAAAAATTTATAATAATAAAAAGGAGGTGAAGTAGTTCGGTTTTAGAACTAAAGGAGAAAAATGAACAAGTATCTGAAAACCGGGTCGTTGTTGTTTTGCTCAATTGTACTGATTTTTGTTGGGTCGAGGTTGGCGAACGCACAAACTTACCCGACCAACGAGCAACAGTATTTTGTTGCGTGGGTCAGCGATCTCTTTGAGCCAAATCCGCAAACATTGATCAACGACCTTGTCGACAAAAATTCGCGGCTTGAACCAGAAGAGTGGGCGTCTGTATTGATTGATGAATACAATAACTCAATACAACCTCTTTATCTGGCGGATGGTATGCGATTGCCGGAAAAAACCAGTCAAGCCTTGTGGTATCACACAAATGCTGATGGTTTGATTGACCAGACGTATGAATTGGTCAAGAACAAGGAAGCTGTTGTGCTGCTCGAAAGAGTGGCACATGCAGGCGATGTCACCACCCACCCCGGTGGTATCTCTGTGGAATTTGTTCCGTATCCATTGAACCTGACCTTTGGTACACGCTTAAGTTTTGAGGACGCGTTTGCCAGCCAAGCTAAAGTCGCCATTGAGGTCGTCAAGCTTGATGATCAGCAAGTTTATAAGCTTACCAATCAGACCTCATTTGAGGAACCGGTCTCGATTGGTGACCAACCCATTGATTGGGCAGAAGCGATTGCCTACTTCAGATTTGATGATGGAATGTTACTGAAGACCCAGGATTGGGTCGGGCTAGAAGACGGATCTGAACTCTTGCTGGCTGAAAAGACGTACACAATAACTCTGTCTGATACACCGGCCGACAATATCAAACAATCTTTAGAATGGGAGGGCTGAAATGACTAAGAGAAGATTGCTGTTGCTGTCGTTCTTGACGTTGTTGTCACTCTTTCAATTCTCAACCGCAAGAGCCGGAGATGGGAGCATCGTATACAGTGGGGTGAATGGGATTTCAACCTGGTCCCAAAAGAAAATTCGTACGGTCTCGACAGGCTGGAATTAGTATGGATCAACCAGTGCGGCGATTGTGATTAACAAGCTTGGTATCCCGATTGCATCCTCCTATTGGATTTGTCCGAATGGACAACCTGGATATCAAGTGAATCAATATAATATCTATCGTTCGCCTGGTTCGAGTTTTGAAATTACATTGGGTTACCTGCCTAACAGTTTAAATGCTTGCGGAGGCAACATCAAGTATGTTGGCGGTACTCATATGTATGAATATCAAGCTGTTCAGGATTTTGTATGGGCTGTCCACCAGGAATAAACTGAGGTAAAACCGACTATTTCACTTCCTCTACGACAGAAGCCATCGGCTTCTGTCGTTACTTGAAAGTTTGACCATAAGGAGTGAAATGCTAAGGTATTGTTTGTGAATTCCTTAATCGTAGAGATTTGATAATGAAGATTAATCCAAAATCGCAGTGTCTTGCGATATTAAGAAGGCATACCGAATGCCAAGTTATAGGCATACCTAATGATTTTATTGTTGAGGGTTGACAAGCCACCCAGGGTTGTTTATCCTTGACTGTGGGAATGGTTAGGTCCTGGTGGGCCTCCTGGTCTTCAAAATCAGTGTCGGGGCGCGTGCGTTCCGTGGTGGGTTCGACTCCCATCCATTCCCGCCTGTTGAGGCAATGTGAATTTTCAAAAAAAAACGTTTTGCTCCATCCTGCTCCTGCTTAGTTTGCTGGTTTTGGCATCTTGCCAGCCGCAAGTTGAGCAGATATTTGCTCCAACAGTGAATCCCTCTGAGTCAACACCCAAAGCGATCCCAACAGAATCTACCCCAACGCAGTTCGTTCTAACCATGACAGCCACACCTGAAGTGCAGTTGCCTGAGCCAAAACCTGAAATAATCGTTTCAAGCTCATTAAAAGGATTGAGAATTACGCTTGTTCACCCTTGGGTCAACGAAAAGGGGGATGCCTTTGAGGCAATCGTTGCAGAATTTAATGAGACAAATGAACTTGGCATAGAGGTGATTTGCCGTCGGGTGGCGGGCTTTGAAGCGCTCAATGAAGCTCTGATTGATGGAACTGTCAGAGATCATTTGGTGATAACGCGCGGTTTTGACCTGGCAGGTGTAGATGATGGCACGACTTGGATCAATTTGAGCGATGCGCCAGGCATAGAAGGACTGACCCAGGCAGGTGAGCCATGTTCCAATTGCGCAGAGTATCTGGATCAGGTGCATCAAGAGCGTTACATCACCCTGCTTTACCAACCAGCTTTGCTTTTTTACAACCAGACATGGGCAAGAGAACTTGGTTTTGAAGAGGCTCCGCGAACGCCTCAGGCATTACAAGCTCAGATGCAGGCCGCTGCTGCAGCCTTGCTGCTCGATGCTGACTATGACAATAACGGGGCTGGGGGTTTATGGTTGTCGATGACACCACAGAGCACCCTGGCTTGGTATCGCGCGTTTGAAGGAGTCTTCAATTCCGATAATGTTCTGCCTTTGTTTGAGCGTGAGCCGATTGAGAGGGCCTTTGGTTATCTTAAAGATTTACGCGGCACAAACGGATCGTGGCGGGCGCAAAACCCGACCGCCTACCAATACTTTGGCAAGCGTAATACGTTGGCCTATGAAGGCACCCTGGATGATTTGTTGCCCCAGGAAGTGGCTTTCGAGATGGCACAATCGACTGATGAATGGATAACGCTCCCTTATCCAACGGCAGATGGAAGTGGTTCGGTATCGATGGAAACCATTGGAATTTCCATCAAGCCTACTTTTGACAAGGTCGAGGCCAGCGCGGCTTATTTTGTGCGTTGGTTACAGCGTCCGGAACAAATGAAAAAACTCGTTGAGGTTACCGGTCTATGGCCAGTTGGAGGAAACCCAAGTCAGATCGCTCCGGATTATGCTGGGCAACACCCGGCTTGGGCGAGCGCACTCAGCCCGACGGTTCGGCTCATGGTGGCGCCAGAAGCAAAAAACTGGGGGCTTAGCCGGTTAATTCTCCAGGATGCAGGCATGAGGGTGTATGCACTCGACGCGCAGTTTATTCCGACGATTTTAGACATGCTGGATGCTACTTTGGTTGAGGCGGGAGGGGCAGAATGAACGAAGTAAAGATTTACTGCGATGGTGCTTGTGCTGGCAACCCCGGCCCGGGCGGATGGGGAGCGGTACTGATTATTAACAGAAAAAGAAAAGAAATTTCTGGTGGCGAGCCTGAGACCACCAATAACCGCATGGAGTTGATGGCCGCCATCGAAGCACTGCGTTCGCTTGCTGAGAAGTCGAATGTGCAGATTTATACTGACTCGAGCTATCTGCTGAACGGCGCGACGGCATGGCTGAAGGGTTGGAAAGAGCGGGGCTGGAAGCGCAAGGAAGGCCCACTGCTCAATGTGGACCTCTGGCAGGAACTCGACAAAGAACTTCAGCGGCACGAGATTAAGTGGGAGTGGGTAAAGGGGCATGCGGGAAACACCTACAACGAACGAGCTGATCAGTTGGCGACCCGGGCAATTCCCTTTCGATAATTACTTTTAAAGAAGTATTGAATCTATAAAAGTTAATATCGTGCTATATCTATTATGATGCATAGCACGATATTAATTGATCCTGGCAGTCTACTACCTGATAATGCCCTTTAAGTAGTCCTGCGCAGCGGAAGAAAGACTCGTCTGGAGTTGGCCAATTTAGTCCTGGGCTGGGTAATTAATGCTGACTAAAGTCTCGCGAATCAGCTTGTCGGTTGCAGGGTCAGTAAACTCGACTGTAACTTCCTTGCCTTGAACGTCGCCTTCGACGGATTGGATCCCTTCGAGTTCATTGAGGGCTTGTTTAATGTGCATGACACAATGTCCGCAGGAGATGTTTGAGATAGAATAAGTAATTGTTTGCATAGTATCCTTTCAGATCGGATGAAAGTCCGTTAATGTCATTTTATAATGATTGAGATCAAAGTCAACCAGGAAGCTGATACTCTCTTTATGAATTCTATAAGAAACGCCAAAGCCTTCGCCATCGACATGGATGGTACGTTCTTTTTAGGGCAGCGTTTGTTACCCGGTGCGCTGGAATTATTGGCATTGCTCAATTCAAAAGGGATTCCTTTTAGCTTTTTAACGAACAATTCTTCTAAAAGTCCTGAAGATTATCGGCTTAATTTGATTGGGCTGGGCGTTTTAGCGGAGGATGCGCGCGTTTATACCTCGGGAGAGGCGTCAATCGCTTTTATTCAAGCACAGCACCCGTGGAAGAGAGTATACTTGTTGGGCACCAAGAGTCTGACGGCACAATTCAGGGCGGCTGGTGTGGTTCTGGATGAAGAAGCCCCGGAGGTAGCGGTATTGGGATACGATACGGAATTGACTTATCCGCGTTTGAAACGATTTTGTGATCTGGTCAGGGAGGGGTTGCCTTACATTGCCACCCATCCGGATATCAACTGCCCAGTAGAGGGCGGATTTGCGCCAGATACGGGGGCTTTCATGGCTCTCATTGAGGCTTCCACTGGCCGTAAAGCTGATGTGGTGATCGGCAAGCCTAATCCGTTGATCATGGTTGGGTTAGCGGAGCGATTGGGCGTGGAACCGTGTGAAATGGTGATGGTGGGGGACCGTCTCTATACCGACATCGCCCTCGGGACGACCGCCGGGGTTGGCACTGTCCTGGTTTTGAGTGGCGAGACCAGTCGTGAGGATCTTGAAAAATCAGTCTATCAGCCAGACCTTGTTTGTGAGAATTTGGCTGAGCTGATCAAAGCAATTTAAAAACTATCTTTGGAGGAATTAATGGAAACTATTGGCGGTGGATTTGGTGAGTTTGGGCTGGCTATGATCATTTTCCTGGTAGCTCGTCCCGTTTTGCAGGCCATATTGAACCGGATGCGAACGAATGGTAAAACCGTACCGGAGTGGCTAAAGAAAGTTAGTCAGTTTGTTACCCGATATCACCGCTACTTTGGAATGGTGGCGGTCGTGGCGATCCTTCTGCACTTCATCCTGCAGTTTACTCAGCTTGGTCTTTCACCAGTGCCGGGTTTGATCGCCGGTGGTGTGCTGATGGTTCAGGCTGTGTTGGGATTTGTGCTCCGAGGTCAGAAGGACCCGGAACAGCGAAAGAAGTTGGCGTTGGCTCATCGATCTCTGGGTATCGTCCTGGTGGTAGCCATTTTATTTCACCGCATACTGTAAAGTTTTTGGGAGTTTTATAAAGAGAGAGCTGGCGGTGGGATTTGCCTGTGCCCCAAAAGGGTAAACCCATGATGAGCGTTCGCAATGATACCCGTCCGATTCTCGGCGGGCACGGGTGGGGAATTCGGTAAGACTGTACGAGTGTCAACCGAGGGCGGAGCAACGATCTCCACGTGTCATTCCGAGACGACGCCCGCTGTGTCATTCCGAGACGACGCCCGCTGTGTCATCCAGAGCACGCAGTGCGAAGGATCTGGCCTTTTGAAAGCAAACTACCAGATCCTTCGTAAGGGTTCGCAGTCGATCCCGTCGTCGCGAGCTGTTTTGCGTGGCGATCTCGTAGTTCAATAATTGGTAGACGATCCTCAGAGTATCAGAAATGTTCACCTGATCAACTACGAGATTGCTTCACTGCGTTCGCAACGATGCTCGAATCGTAGTGACGCTCGAATCCCGTCGTCGCGAGCTGTTTTGCG
>JBASOE010000005.1:0-16803 GCA_049657925.1 Anaerolineaceae bacterium | reverse complement strand
GTGTCATCCAGAGCCTCTTTTTCTGTGTCATCCAGACTCTCTTTTTCAGTGTCATCCAGAGCCTCTTTTTCGACTGCGAAGTGTCCCCTTGCGGGAAGGATCTGGCACTTCGTCGTTATTTGTGTGTGTGGGGCACCCGTACCTACCTGATACCACGACCAAAAAGCTGGCGGACACGGGGAACCGCCGCCACAAAGCAGAACAAAAAGAGGCGTTCTCACGCCTCTTCGCTCGTCAAGAACAATCAATCCTAAGGAATTTGCAGAGTCTTGATGCCATCCAGATCATAGGGAGCTTTGAGTCCGTTGACCGCGATGATCGCTTCAGGGGTCAGGTCACCATAGGCGCAGGCAATACTATATACCGTGTCACCGCCGCTAACATCCCAGGTATCAGGGTGTGTAGTGCCTTCGACCGCGCGTGAAGGTCCCGGCCAAGTGCCGCTTTGGGGCATTTCGAGCTCATCGCCGATGCTCAACATATCCCACTCGGTCAAGTTGTTGAGTGAGAGAATGTCGGCCGGGTCCACGTCATAGCGGCGTGCCAGACAATAGACCGTTTCACCGCTCTGCACAACATGTACTGCGGGCTTGGTCACCACTGGTGTCGGAGGCATTGGTGATGGCGAGGGTGTCTGAGTGGGTACGGGTGTAGGCGGCACAGGCGTGATCACAATCTGTTGGCCAGCCGCATTGGTGACAATCTGGGTGGGTTGGTTGAATTTATTGACTACCGCACCTGCGGTGGCGGTGGCACTGTTCGAATTGAGCGTCACAAGCGGACGCATGGTTTCAATCGCCTGGGGGGTGGCAATCGGAGGTCGCGAAGCAGGCCGCTCACAAGCCGTGATCGCAAAAAAACTGATCAGGATGAGCGCTGCAATTTTCCAAAAATTTTTGACCATAATAATCTCCTTAACGCACGATGATTAACGGAAAGAATAGCAACATTCGTGCCAGAATTAAAACAGCCTGGCAATTGCCGGGCTGTTCCCCTATGCTCCAGCAGAGCTGGTTAGGAATTTACTTTTTCTTGAGTACGGGCAGACCGGAAGCCAATTCGACGACTTCCTTGCCAGCGGGAACTTTTTCGACTTCCTGACCCTTGCGGATGTCAGTAGCGAAATAAAACAGTTCGGTTGATTTGCCAGAGGCGCGTTTGACTGTCTTCATGTGCAGGAAATATTCTTTACCTTTTGAGTTTTTGAAGCTGTATGCCATAATGTTTTCTCCTTAAAATAGTTGAATGAAATATATCTTCCTCGTTAGTGTAATCATGTTCTCCCTGTTTGTCAATTATTCAACGAGGAGTTGTACATATGTGGAACTATTTGGGAGAAAAGTCTTTTATAACGAAAGCCACTTGGCGGCTTGCTCCGGCAGGTTGCCCAGCAAACCTTGCGAAATCTTCGGCGAAGGCAGCGACTCCATAAACAACCTCCCGTATTGCTTGGTGGTGAGGCGTTTGTCGAGCACAATGACGATGCCGCGGTCCGTCTGGGTGCGGATCAGCCGGCCAAAGCCCTGGCGGAAACGCAAGATGGCTTCGGGCAGGTTGTACTCGTTGAAGGGGTCGTCAAAGCTTTCGGATCGGGCGGCGATGATTGGGTCAGAAGGCACGTCAAAGGGTAATTTGACGATCACCAGCACCGAAAGCGCTTCGCCGGGCACGTCCACACCCTCCCAAAAGGCACGCGTTCCTAAAAGCACTGCCCGCGGGGTCTCTTTGAACACATCCAACAACGCAGAAGCACTGGCGCCTTCGCCCTGCTCGTAGACTGTGATGTCTGCCTTGGCAAGCGGCGATTCAATGGCGCGTGAGGTTTTCTGCAACTGGGCATAGGAAGTGAATAGCGCCAACATGCGCCCACCTGTGGCCTTTGCCACGCGAATGATGGTTTCTTCGGTGACACGTTGATGTCCATGCGTGTCATTCGGCTCAGGGATATCGCTGGGCAGGTAAAGCAACGCGCTGTTCTCATAATCGAAAGGCGAACCGACCATGAGTTCATCTGCATCCTCAGCATTCAGGCGCCGCTTCAGGTAGTCAAATTCACCGTGGGTGGTGAGCGTGGCCGAGGTAAGCACAACACTTTCTTTTTCGTGCCACAGATATTTTTCCATCAGGTTGCCAATATGCAACGGCGCGATCTGCAGGGTCAGGCGGTGTTGCAAGGGATCAAGTTCAACCCAATAGATCTGGTCAGGCTCCGCGTGCATCGTTAGCGCCTCAAGGTTGACTCCGATTTCGGTGAGCATGCCGGTGATCGTTGCCAGCGAGCCAAGCAGATCCTCTGCCTCTTCGACATTGTTCTCGGACAAGCCGCGCAAGCCCTCCCGCACCAGTTTGAGATAGTTAAGCAGCGCGGAAAGCTGCAACTGGGCTTCCTCCCAGGCAATTTCGACCGGGAGCCAGTTCGGCTGCGTGCGTGTCGAGGGCTGGATGCGCACTTGTTGCGGGTAAGTGCCCATAGGCTTTCCTTCGCGAATATCTTCCAGCAATAAATCGAGGGCTTTAAAGTAATTAGTCATGGCCGAGTCCAGTCGCAGTGCAACATCGGTCGCGAAGTTGACGGTGTTGAGCAGCGACGCTCCGTCTGAGGGTGAGAGCAACGGAATAGCCGTGCCAAGGATGCGCCCCAGGATACCCTGGCTGCTGCTGCCAATCTCACGCACGAGGCGGGTGACATCCGGAGCACGCAGTTTAAAGGACATGGCATCGGTCGTCGCTGACTCAAGGTGATGAGCTTCGTCAACGATCAGGTATTTGTAAGCGGGCAACACCCGGTTGTCCGTGGCTGCATCCGCCAACAACAAGGCATGATTGACGACCAGCAGATGCGCCGCCTCAGCCGCCATGCGAGCTTTATAGAACGGGCAACTCCCACCAAAACGCTTCAGACAGGTTTCGAGTTTGCATCCTTCATCTTCCGCGGATAACCTGGACCATACGATGCGCTCGATCGGTCCGTTCAGGTTGATCTCGGCACGATCGCCAGACTGTGAAGAACGCAACCATACCAATATTTTGCCGAGTACGCGCAATTCGTCTGTGTTCTCTACTGCTCTGCGGCGCATCAGATTGAGCCGACGGGGGCATAGGTAGTTGGAACGCCCTTTAAGCACGGCAAAGTCGAGCTCCAAATTCATTGCTGTAATCAGGTCGGGAATGTCTTTTTTAACCAGCTGGTCCTGCAAAGCGATAGTATTGGTTGAGATTACCACCCGTTCGCCATTTTGCTTGGCCCAGCAGGCGGCAGGGATAAGGTAAGCCAACGACTTGCCAACGCCAGTGCCTGCTTCGACCATCAGATGGTTACCGTTCGAGAAAGTATCCGCAACAGCTTTCAGTACCTGGACCTGCTGGGAGCGGTGTTCAAACTCGGGGAAGTGTCTCGAAAAATCACCACCTGGTTCAAGGATCGCGGCTAACTCCTCTGTATTAAGCGGGGTTATACGTTCCTTGGGCTGGAGCGCTTTCAACTTCTCGGGTTTGCTGAGGTTTGGAACTTCATACAACAAACCTTCCAGGTCGCTGCTGACTTTGCGGGGCTGGATGCCGGTTTTGACCATCTTCTGTAGTGCCCATTGAAAAGGCAAACGACCAGCCCAATCCAGATCCTCACTGAGGCGCAGGATTTCGGCAACCAATTCAATTGGCAGTTCATCGAGAATGGCATTCAGACGGTGATAGACTTCCATGGTCACCCTGGCATCGTCTGAGGCGCGGTGGGCATTGGTTTGGATTACACCTAATTGATGCGCCAGCGAACCAAGCCCATATCGGGGGGCTGAAGGCATCAGGATCGAAGCAAGCTCGTAAGTATCGATCGAACGGTTCGTTCTTAAGGCTTTGGCCTTGTAGAAAAAGCTCAGGTCAAAGGCAATATTTTGTCCCAAAATGATCGCGTCACCGACAAAGTCAAGCACATCCGGCAACACATCAGCCAAAAAGGGCTGGTTGAGCACCATGCTGTTGGTGATGCCAGTCAGGTTGGTGATAAAAGCTGAGATCGGTTTGCGGGGATTGACCAATTGGGAGTATTCCGCTTCAACGCGGGTATCAGAAAACTTGACCATACCGATTTCGATGATTGAGTCGGTGTTGGGGTCAAGGCCGGTTGTTTCTATATCAAGGGAGACGATCTGGGGCATGGCAGAGATTATACCTTTATCCCGTTGATTGATCCCTCTACTGGTTTCTTACTCATCGTTAATTAAACTATGTATAATAACCAAACAAGGAGTCTTACTCATGGAAACAATATTAACTATTTTGCAGTTCGCGCTTGCTTTCGGATTGCTGGTTTTTTTTCACGAATTTGGCCACTTCCTGGCTTCAAAATGGCTCGGGATCGAGGTTGAGGAATTCGGTTTCGGCCTGCCTCCGCGTTTGTTCAGGATCTTCAACTGGCGGGGTACCGATGTCACCGTCAATGCCGTACCGTTTGGCGCTTTTGTGCGCCCAAAAGGTGAGACAGATGTCAACGAACCGGGCAGCATCCTGGCCGCTCCCGCCTGGAAACGTCTATTGGTAATGTTGGCTGGTCCGTTGATGAACTTCATCGTCGGGATTCTGGTACTGATTGTCATGTATCTGGCCATTGGTTCACCAATCGATAATAAAGTGTTGATAACCGAGGTCGTCCCTGCTTCTCCAGCCCAAAGTGTTGGTTTGCTGAAAGGTGATATTGTCACCGAGGTCAATGGAACAGTTTTAATCAACATCGAAGATTTCCAAAACCGCATCAGGCAAGCAGCAGGCACCGAACTTAGTCTTACCGTACTTCGAGAAACTGAAACAATGACACTTAAGGTCACACCCCGTCTCAACCCACCTGCAGGACAAGGCGCACTGGGTGTTGGCATCTCCAATCCCCTCGAGCCCATGCCGTTCTTCAGCGCCGTGGGCAATGCCTTCGAAACCTTTGGCATACAAGTAGCTGAAACGGTCAAATTGCCTTTCCGCCTGATCCGGGGTGAAGTTGCCCCTGAGGACGCACGCATGGTTGGCATCAAGGGTATTTACGATATTTTCAATCAGGCTAACACGATGGACGCGACCGCCCAGGTGGTTGCTTCCACACCCCTGCCTTTTTACCGCATGTCGCTGATTTCCGTCCTGTCGATCGCGCTCGGGATCACCAACTTGCTGCCGGTGCCTCCCACGGACGGCGGACAGATCGTGCTGTTGTTGCCAGAGCTGCTTTTCAAGAAACGGATTCCACAAACGATCGTCAATCGGGTGAATTCAATTGGATATTTTCTGTTGATTGCGTTGATGCTCTACATCACCTTTCAAGATATCATCAACCCAGTGATCAAACCATAAGAGGAACCATGGATACAAATACATCCATTCATCAAGTGATCGCAGCCTTGCTCGATCTCGAAACTATCTTTCCGCCCAAGCTGCTGTACGCCCTTTCCGATCTTGACCCAGACGACTTGCGAGTGCTCAGAGAGGTATGGAAAACCATTCCCCTCGTGCGCCGTCAGGCTCTACTCGAGGACCTCACGGAATTGGCGAGTCACGATAATCTCTTGATTTTCGAAGAGGTCGGAAAGATCGGGCTAAAAGATGAAGAGGATTCCGTCATCGTCAGAGCGATCGACTTGCTTTTTGACTCTGAAGACGGTCGCCTGCCTGCCAAGTACATTTCATTGCTCACCTTGGAGAAGCACGATGAGCTGGTACGTGCCGCAGCCGCCAATGCCCTCGGCCCCTATGTTTACTTTGGTGAGCTCGAAGATATCCCCAGTGACCTTCTGACTCGCATCGATGCGGCCCTTTTAGTAGCTACGCGCAAAGATCCGTCGGATTTGGTGCGCCGCAGGGCTCTTGAAGCGCTTGGGTACTCGAGCAATCCAGTCGTACCTGCTCTCATTCGTCAGGCCGCTGCCCGTGAGGATATTCAGTGGCTCGAGAGTGCGCTTTTTGCCATGGGGCGTTCAGCGGACGAAATCTGGAAGCCAGATGTGCTGGAGAACCTCACCCACGAGGAACTTAGCGTTCAGATGCAAGCCATTCATGCAGCAGGTGAACTTGGCCTCAGCGAAGCCCGCCCGATTTTGGCAAAATTGCTCAAACAACCCCACCAGGACTCAGAGCTTCGCAAGGAAGCCATCTGGGCTCTGGGTGAGATCGGCGGAGATATTTCCATTGAATTGTTGGAAGCGTTGCTCGAAAAAGCTGAAGATGATGAAGAGTACACACTGATTGAAGAAGCCATCGACAAAGCCAATTTAGGCACAGATACTGGCTTACAGGATCTATTGCGTATTGATTTGGACGAGGCGAAGCTGCCAGAACACGCCGATCATGACCACGACGAAGATGAGTCGGACGAAGACGATGGGGAGTTCAAAGAAGAGTGGAGTCGGTATGTCGATGAGGATGACGACTCAGACTACGAAGACGATGAAGATGAAGACTCATACGATTTTGAAGACCCCCTCGAATTTGGTGATGAAGATGATGGCTTTTAGCATCACCAGACGATAAAGATGAGTACCACTCCCGAGACAAAAGAGTTGCGCTTGCATGCAACCATATTTGGCCATGTGCAAGGCGTTGGATTTCGTTATTTTGTGCTGGATCAAGCCCAACAATTGGGGCTTACCGGCTGGGTGCGCAACCTTCCCGCTGGAACGGTCGAAATCCTTGCGGACGGTGCCAAGGCAGACCTTGAAACCCTGCTAAGTCGCGTGCAGCAAGGCCCTACAGGTGCCCGTGTCAGCGATGTGCGCTTCGATTGGTTTGAATTAACTGGAGAATTTACCTCATTTAGAGTGTCAAGCTATTAGTCATCCCTACGAGCCAACACCTCCTGCTTCCGCCAGATCGGCAGATTTGACTTTTCCATCAGCAGGGTTTTCAGTTCGTAGACCTGATCGCGCAACATGGCAGCGCGTTCAAACTCAAGTGCCTTAGCGGATGCCTTCATCTGGTTTTCCATCTCGCTAATCATGCGCTCGAGCTCACGATTTTCCATCTTCGCAGCCAACTCACGGGCGTTGTGCGACTGGCCTTTTTCTTCTTCAGGAACGTTAATCAGCCGCTCGGTGATGTCGCGAACGGCTTTCACCACACCCACAGGCGAGATGTTGTGCTCGATATTATAGGCTTCCTGTTTGGCACGTCTGCGATTGGTCTCGTCAATGGCGCGCTTCATCGAGTCAGTCAACTTGTCAGCATACATGATGACGTGACCGTTCAAGTGGCGTGCAGCACGTCCAAAATTCTGGATTAAAGCCTGGGTTGAGCGTAGAAAGCCTTCTTTATCAGCGTCCATAATCGCTACCAGCGACACTTCAGGCAGGTCCAAGCCTTCACGCAACAAGTTGATGCCCACCACCACGTCATAAACCCCCAGACGCAAGTCGCGCAAGATACCCACCCGCTCAAAGTTTTCCACTTCGCTGTGCAAGTGATGCACCTTGAAGCTGGATTCCTTCAGATACTTAGCCAAATCTTCTGCCATGCGTTTGGTCAAGGTGACCACCAATGCGCGTTCTCCTCTATCCGTGCGTTTACGCAGCTCAACGATTAAATCGTCAACCTGTCCGAGCGTTGGGCGAATCTCTACTATTGGATCCACCAAACCGGTCGGACGAATGATCTGTTCAACTACCTGGTCAGCCTTGGCAAGTTCGTAAGGGCCAGGGGTGGCGCTGGTGTAAAGAGTGGTGCCCATGATCTGCTCAAACTCGGCAAATTTAAGCGGGCGATTATCCAACGCCGAAGGTAATCTGAATCCGTACTCCACCAGGACCTCTTTACGGGAGCGATCGCCATTATACATGCCGCGTAATTGCGGGATCATCATATGCGACTCATCCAGCACCATCAGGTAGCGGCTGGGCATGAAGTCGAGAAGCGTCCAGGGAGGTGTACCTGGCGCGCGTTGGTCCATGTGGCGGGAATAGTTTTCGATGCCAGCTACCGAACCAACTTCTTTGAGCATCTCAATGTCAAAAAGCGTACGTTGTTCAAGGCGTTGCGCTTCAAGCAGCAGGCCTTTCTCGCGGAAATACTTCAGGCGGTCTTCCAACTCACTCTGAATGTCAGCAAGAACCTTTTCCATGCGGTTGGGCTTGGCAATGTAGTGTTTAGCTGGGTAAACCTCGAGATGATCGAGCCGCGCGATTAATTCACCAGTGGTTCGATTGATTTGGGTGATACTCTCCACCTCATCGCCAAAGTAGCTGATGCGATAGGTGTCTTTATCACTATACGCGGGGAAAATTTCCAGCGTGTCTCCGCGCAATCGGAAGATGCCGGGCTTGATCTCCATGTCATTGCGCTGATATTGAATGTCAACCAATTGTCGCAACAAAGCATTACGGCGGTAGAGCTTGCCAGTCTCAATCGTCAGCACGCTCTGCTGGTAGACGGTTGGATCGCCCAAGCCATAGATGGCAGAGACGGAAGCAACGATGATTACATCCTGTCGGGACATCAGCGCGGTGGTTGCAGCCAGGCGCAGGCGGTCAATTTCCTCGTTGATGTCAGTTTCTTTCTCAATGTACAAATCACGCCGGGGTACATACGCTTCCGGTTGATAATAATCGTAGTAAGAGACAAAATACTCGACAGAGTTGTTGGGAAAGAACTCACGGAACTCTGCGTACAGCTGGGCCGCCAAGGTCTTGTTATGAGTCATCACCAGGGTTGGAAGCTGCAATTGCTGGATGACATTCGCCACGGTGAAGGTCTTGCCCGTTCCAGTCGCTCCGAGCAAAACCTGATTGCGATAACCTTTGTTGATGCCGTCTACCAGCTCGCGAATGGCGGTGGGTTGGTCTCCAGTCGGTTGATAGGGGGCTTTTAGCTCGAATTGCATGCTACTATTATAGCGCCAGCGCGCAGCATACGTTCCTGGACGGTAAGATGTATAATCCGAACAGACACAGCCAAACCAAACGTCAAGAGGATAGATGCACCTATTTCTCACGCACATGCTGCGCAAACTGATTTCCTATTTTTTTACTTTTCTAATAATCACTGCCGTTCTATACGGAATGGTCATGCTGACTTCTGTTGAAGATCGCGCCACCCTCTATTACCCAGCCAACATGGACAGGATGACTGAAAAGCAATTTGCCGATCTGACTGAACGCATCATCGTGAAATATCATCTTAGGGATCCTTATCCTGTTCAGTACTTTTTATGGTTACAAAGTCTTGTCAACGGTGGTTGGGGTTATAGCCCCACACTTCGGGCGGAAGTGCTGCCGACCATCCTGCGTCTGACACCCGCCACCGCAGAATTAACCCTCATCTCGACGCTGCTCTTCTTACCCATTGGGCTCTTTAGTGGAATTCGTTCTGGCTCCAAACGTAATAGTCTGAGGGACCGTAGTTTCAGGATGATAGCTTATGTGGCTACTTCCATTCCACCTTTCCTGATGGCAATCCTTTTAATGATCATTTTTTATATTGAACTGTATTGGTTTCAACCGGGCAGGTTGAGTCCGGGTTTCGAAGCCGTGATTTCAGAATCTTCCTACCGCTCTTTCACTGGATTAATTACGCTCGATGGTCTGCTTAACCACCGACCTGATATCAGTTTGGACGCTCTTCGACACCTGGCAATGCCCGCCATCACCCTTTCGTTTCCGCTTTGGGCGATCGTGGGTCGGGTTACCCGTACAAGCATGATCGATGAGTTGGGACAAGATTACATTGTTGCTGCGCGGAGCCATGGTTTATCTGAGAGGCGTGTTCTATGGGGACACGCCTTACGGAATGTCATCTCACCGGTCATCAGTACGTCTGTATTATCGGCTGCGTCTATCATGACCAACACCTTTATCGTCGAGATCATCTTTAACTATCCCGGCATCTCCTCTGTGGCACGTAAAAGCCTTTCTGGCGTTCCCGATGCACCCGCCTCATTAGGTTTTGCGGTATACAGCATCATCATTGTCATTATTCTAATGGCGGCGCTCGACATCCTTCAGGCACTCATTGATCCACGCATCTACCAGGCAGGTCGCGATGCATAGCGCCAAACGTTTTTTCAAACGCTGGCAGAATTGGCTGGCACTCATCCTGGTCGCATTTTTCTTCGCAATGGCAATAGCTGCACCCCTCCTTTCTCCTGTAGATACAAGTCTGCAAGCTCCTGGCGCACGTCGCATCCTTGGGAATCAACCCAACCCGAACCCGACACCCCCCAGCGAAGAGGAACCCCTGGGCACGCTGCCGAAGGATATTAGTGTTTACCATAAAATTATCTGGGGCTCACGCTCGGCACTGAGTTTCGGCCTGGGAGTAACCGCAATTATTGCGGCTGTTGGCACTCTGATTGGCACACTCAGTGCGTATTGGGGTGGTTGGCCAAGCAAGATTTTGATATGGATTACCGATAGTTTCCTGGCCTTTCCCTTAATCGCAGCAGTCGTGCTGATCAATCAATTGATGCAGTACATTTGGGTGAATGTATTTAGCAGCACGATGGACGGTGGATTCCAGACGGACATTATCCTTGGTCAACTCTCCCAACCATTGAGCAGCAATCCCTTGGAATTTCTTCAAAGGATACCACCTCTGGCCATCGCGTTTGTGCTCTTCCTGTGGATGCCCTACGCGAAAGTCATGCACACTTCCGTTTTACAGAAGAAGCAGCAGGAATATATCCTCGCCGCCAAGGTCTCTGGTGTAAAAACCTGGCGCATTATTTGGCGCCACTTGCTACCTAATGCCATTGGGCCAGTGATCGTGACGGCAGCTAAAGATGTGGGGGCGGTTGTTGTGCTGCAATCTGCTTTCAGCTTTGCCCAATTAGGTCAAAGCGACTCGCCGTGGTCTGGAATACTGATCACTGCAAAGGATTACCTCTATGCACCAGGAGGATTGATCAAGTATTGGTGGCTGTTCTTACCTGCAACTGCCGCAATCTTGCTATTCGGCATAGCCTGGAACCTGCTGGGTGACGGTATCAACGAAGCATTAAATCCTTCCATCGATAGATAATCTTCTTAGCCAGGCAAGCAGTTAATCAGATGGTCAAGGTGTTGGGGTAACCAATTGGATGAGCGTTGGGTCGATCACCACCGGCAATGGCCAGATCACCTCGAAGACCAGCAGATAAGCTACCAACGCGAAGAGAACCGAGTAAAGCGTTCCTATCAGGTAATACTCGGCAAACGCCGGGTCCTTGCTGATCTTTTCGTAGCGCGCTACGGATTTGGCGGTTATCAACAGCCCAAAGGCAGCATATTGGCTTGCGGCAGAGAAAATGACAACGAAAGCTCTCTCAAGAATGCCGATCCAGGCACCTGCACCGGGTTTTGACACAACTGCCATGGCCTCGTCAGCGCTTTCGCTTTGTGGTGTCATCCGGACAATCGATGTCTCTTTCACACCCTCGCTGAAGCGCTGAAATATCGCCTTGAAACTGACGTTGGCCGGTTTGCCGATCAGGACGAATACCAACAGCCAGCGCCAGAACTCGGGTTTGAGAGCCCCAAAAAAGGTACTGTAACTGAATTCAGGCAGGAGACTGATCAACACGACAATGATCGCGATGTGAGCGAATTGGTCCAAAAGAAAGAGCTTATCATCGGTCAGGAAGGTGACGCGGTCAGTCAGCCATTTGAAAGAGTCGATCAGCAGGTGACTGCCAACCAGCACCAACCAGGCCCACCAGGGCAGTTCGACCAGAAAAGCCATCAGGCCGAAAGGCAAGGCATATAACAAGCCGTGAAGCAGCAAGGCTGGGATGTCGCCTTTTTTCTTGTCAGCAAGGTTTTGCCACTGCAAGTAATAATCGCCAATAAAATGGGCAGTAAGAGCGAGGACGAGCGCTGGGCTATTTGGCATAACGACGATGAATCCTCTCCAGGGCGACTTCTGCCTCGCCCCTTCCGCGTAAGTAGAGCTTAATACCACTTGTAGCCATTCTCTGCGACAGAATGGAACTGCTGATGTCCAACTTCTTAGCTAATCCAACTTGATCAAACTTGTCTGTCCAGATATTCTGTTCAAGCAGTGCTCTCATAACCTCAATCTGAGTAGCTCGCCAACCATTGGCAATCATGGCAGTTGCCTTCAGCAATTCGTTGATCAATCGCAATACTTCATCAGGATTCTCCATGACAACCTGAATGTTAGTTCTGCCATAATCATTGTTACTATGCACCGATTGAATGGCTTCCCGGGCATACCAATAAGCTGGACCGTCCGCGCCAATGCTTAGCTCCGGGTTGATCTGCGTAGTTATTTCACCCAGCCCAATACCATAGCGCAGACGCACTGGATACATGGCAAAAGTAATTTCATCCAAAGCCTGAAACATCCGCAATGGCGTTTTAAAGAGAGCCTGAAATTCATCCCCCAGGGTGATAGTGAAATTAGAGGCGAGTGAGGTCTGGTAGGTCTCGTTTACCTGCTTGAGGCATGCTGCCAGTCGCATTTGAATTTCATCACGCTTTTCGAGTTTTCTTGATTGAACAATGTCGGCAATCAAACCTATCATCATGCCTCCTTTTGCATAGTATATCAAATTACGGTTTAAACCGCAATTGTTATATATTTAGGTTTAAACCGCAATTTTCGATAATTCAGGTTTAAACCGATAAACTATAGTAAATGTGCAATAAAACATAAAAACTGCCAAAATAAGGTGAGAAACAAATTTGTTGATAAGACAAATTCCAAAAGTGGGATTATCTGATTTCATAAGATCTCCTCATAAGGATTTGTATCCAAGCACAATCAGACCGCTCAAAAAATTCATTATGCCGCCAGTCTCAATTGACCCTTGCAGCACAGCACTATTTATGTTCGTTTTGAAAGGCTTTTGTTCTACTGATTTCATGCCGGGGATAGGTCATTTTCGGATTTACGCTCTTTCCGAATTACTTATCTCTCGCATAGGCTATTCCAAGTAATAATTCAATTCTTTTATGGCTGATTCCAGTTTCTGTTGTACATCCGCTGGTAGGGAGTCCAAATAAGTTACTTTATCCTCGATGCTTGTCTTTCCCTCCCAGTCGCCGTTTGGAAACTCAAGCACTAACTCAAATCTAATTCGGTTTCCTGTGTCTTTATCAAAGTAGATCGTTTCTTTCTTCCCAATTGCGTTTTCAGGAATACCTAATTTATCTGGGTTATCTCCACGATAGTGAATCGTGATTACTATGACTGGTAAGCTGTCTATCATTTCTTCAGTGAGACTTGCAGCTGTTACAAATTCTTTGTTTTGTATTAATGTTGTCATCTCAGAAATTGGTGATGACCTATCAGAAACGAGACACTTTGCTTTCTGAATTTGGTTGTCAGCAATAGAATCATTGAAATAAATTTGATGTCGGAGTTTAATCAACTCTCCTTCATATCCTTCAGGTGTGTGAATTCTAAATTGACCATCTTCAGAGTTCTCAGTGCGCCGGATAATCCGCATCTCTTCTATACATTCTGTTGAGGCTTGTTGATAATGTGTCCATCTTTCTTGAAACGTAAACTTCATAATTCCTTCTTCAGATGGCTGACTGACGATATGTATCCAACCGTTTCGAGAAGACAACCATTGTATGTTTATCTCACCTAAATGAATTAATTCTTTTGAGATCAAGTTAATTTGTTCCTTAATTGCTATAGAACCAGTCGCTTGTTCACTATTTATTGAACAGCCGAAAACAATGATTACTAACATGACTAGTAAAATATATGCAAATCTTTTCATCTATTTTCCTCCTTTTCTAGTTCACATGAAGATCTGTAACATTAATGATTCCCATTTCAATAGCCTTAATGACTGCTTCAGTTCTGTTGGTGACAAGTAATTTTTGGCGAATTTGCTTAACATAATATTGTGCCGTCCTGACAGAGATGCAGAGTTTTCTCGAAATCTCTTTATCCGATAATCCAATTGAGAGTAAATTCAATACATCAATCTCTCGTCTTGTTAAATTGCTCCCGTTCCCTGATGGTGATTCAATTTTGTCTACTTTAAGATTTCGTCGAACAGATTCGCTGATCCAAAGGCCTCCTAGTGCAACGATTCTGATCGCGTCAATAATACATGCAGGATCATCTTCCTTCGAAACATAACCCGAAATACCAAGCGATAAAATTATTTTTGCTGTCACACTCGAAGTGTCATTAGTTAACACAACAATTTTTACTTTCGGAAAACTCCCAAGAAATTTTTTAATAGTCTCTATGATGGTTACATCAAATTTTTGTAAATCGTAGAGAATAATATCTGGCCTAAAATCGGATGCTTTTTGAATTAAGGATTCTTGATCAAGAAACTTACCAACTATGTTGATATCTTTACACTCAGCAAAAACCGTTAGTAGACCTGAATGTATGATAGGCTGAATACTAATAGTAATAACTTCCACGCTTGAGTCCTTGTTATTTATCTACTTCGCTGCATCTTCTCTCTTAACGGCTGTTTATTACTGTGTTAATATTATATGTGATACTCGGATTTCTGTTTTTCTCTTGAGAGCATGTGTTTGCATAGGTTAGTGCAGTAGTACTCTATGCTGTCCTTTAATTAATGTTTAGTTTGACAACTTGGATAGGAGGTCCATGATGACGAAATTTAAGGAATTTTTCAGGGATGAAAACCGTTTCTTTTCTCTCTTGTTGTTACTTTGTCTAATAGTGTTGGTTGTTCTCAGTCTTGTACTAGGGTATAGAATTATTAAAATTCAAGAAAGTGTTGTGCGGATCGAAGACCAAATCCAACAGCTTATTGCGAGTGGTGAGCAAGGGAATTTGCCTTCATCACCTGATATTGTTACTTATTCTGGAGAGATGGATGTTAGCATTGGCCATATCTTCGGAGAAGTTCAAAATCCAGAGGTAGTAATAGTTGAGTTTTTGGATTTCGAATGCCCATATTGTTCACAAGCGCCGAAATTAATTGATGAATTGATTATATCGAACCCCGGGCGTGTGATGGTTGTAAACCTCGATTATCCACTGCCTTTCCACGACAATGCGCTTGGAGCAGCATTATTCGCTAATTGTGTCACCGAGCAAAACAAGATAAGTTACGATCAAATATCTTCCCACATATTTGAAAACCAAAGCAGGTTAGATACTGAATCCCTCTTTGATTTTGCTAAAACCTTGGATATCAATATTGATCAGCTTAAGCAATGCATGAATTCCTCAGAAGCCAATGAGTCACTCAACCAGAGTATCGCGATGGGAAAAAATGCTGGGATTAAAGGGACGCCTGCATTTATCGTTTCCAATAATTTCGATTATGACGGTAATGTTCTAAAGATAGACGGTAACCTCGTTTATTTGAGCCAACTCGTTGAGAGTGTCAGGAAATTGCTAAACAATAACTAAATTAGGCAAGTAATTGACCTAAATCACTGGTGTTGACCTTTTCATTAAGGTATCCAGGTCGTTAAATACAGTCGTTAACGTAAATTTTAATTTACATGCCAATCGTTTTGACACCTGCTTTTCTTACTCATTTGAGTTTGAAAAAATGTCCTGCTTCACAGCACGAATGTAGCCAATTGCGACAAGTACACCAATTAAAATAATCCAATATGTATAAGACCACAGGACAGAGAGATTTCTAACTGGCATTCCACCAATATACGCAAAGTGCTGTGACGGAAGCCACTTCACCCAATCCGGCGATCCGCTTAAAATATTTCCGATGAATGAAACAAAAATAAACGCAAACCCAGCGATTAACCCCCAAAAAGACTTTGAAGTGAGCTGGTCTACAATAAGCACAACCAGCCCAGATGTGAATAGTGCAGGAAAAAGAAGAAAAATAGTTTGTGCAAACAACTCTGCGGGATTGATATAAGGATTACCATCTTTGAAAAGGTTTGCAGGTAATCCTGTAATATACCAATTTTGATGAGCGAGTTCAGAATAACTGGTACTCCACCCATGTGTAAGTACACCCACAAGGAAAATTGACGCAGTTAATAAGGTAATAAAAACTAAAGTCAGGCAAAACAAGGTGATAATTTTACTCCTCCACCAAAACCGTCTGGATCGCAATCGAAATAAGATTAATTGGCCATAAGGCGGTTCTGGAAGCAAATCGCCGATTAAGTAGAGGTAAGCGGTAGCTATTGCAAAATGAATAATGAACGTATTCCCAAAAACTGAAAACAGGACATCCCAGGCATTCGCTGGCTTTAGAACCACGACGTTTGGTCCACCTTGCAGAATCATCGCCGCGCGCATGGCTAAGAGTAGCCCCAGGAAAACTGGTAGATACCATCGCTTTCGCATCAGTTGCCATCTAATTTGCTGCCCCGTGTAAGACCAGAAGGCAGAGAATTGTTGTTTGTTTATTTTACTTTTTTCCATAGGATTTACACACCATCGTGATAATGCCCAAACTTGGGATCAGAACCATAAAATATTGGAGGGTTTGATAAATTAAATTGTTTGCGTCGGCATATGAATAATCAAATGGCATAAGGCCCTGAAGGGGATTTAGATACCATGGAACAGGAAAAATCCGTGATCCGATAAAGGCAATTGTCTGAATGAAGAACAAAGGGAAGGCAAGACCGATGAATTTGTTCTTAAGCCCCAAAGACATTGCTGTTCCAAAAAGTGCATACGTGACCCCAAAAGCAAACGCTGAAAAATACATATAAACAAGATATAATCCGGGTTTCACTAAAAACAAATCAGAAAATGGGCCTAAAGGCGCAACGGCTCCCAGACGCCCGGAGATAAACGTTTTAGCTGTAAAATCAATGCCATGGTGTGAACCCACCCCAAACACAAACATTAAAGTCATAATCAAAATCATGCAAATGCCACCGGTTAATGCAATAGCGAACA
>JBASOE010000004.1:0-43674 GCA_049657925.1 Anaerolineaceae bacterium | reverse complement strand
TAAATAGGTCTTCCTTTTGAGTTCTTCTTGGGTCATTCTGATTGTCCATTTCATGTAGTTAATTGTCATGCCTTTTAGGACATTTCTAATTTGCTACTTTAGGACATTATCATGTTGCCACTACATTGAAGAGAATTGGCTTCCTTGAATTTATCATTTTATGGTAAACTTCTCGGGCTCGGGTGTTGTACCCTTCATTTTGAGCAAAAATACAACAACAAGTTATGAAAGGGCTTGACATGAAAGTATTATTGACTAAAGACGTTTACAAACTTGGCCGTGCAGGGGACATCAAGAAAGTCGCTGATGGCTACGGCCGCAACTATCTGATCCCACAAGGTCTGGCACTTCCCGCTACCGAACGCTCCATCAAATTGGGTGAAGCAATCGGTAAGAAAGCTACTGAACGCCGTGCAGTGCTCAACAACGAACTCAAGAGCGTTGCTGACGTGCTGACTGGTCTGGTCGTTAACTTCGCCGTCAAGGCAGGTGAGACAGGCAAACTTTACGGCTCCGTCAGTCCCCAGATGATCGCCGATCAGATCAAAGAACTCAAAGGCATCGAAGTTGACCGTCACCAGATCGCAATGGAACCCATTCGCACTATCGGCGAATTTATGGTTCCTGTACATCTGACCATCGACTTGATTCCCGAGATTACGGTGATTGTGCGCCGCGAAGGTGAGATCCAAAAACCCACTAAAATCGCAGCACCTGCAGTCAAAGAGACTGTGACCGAGGCAGTCGTAGAGACCGCCGAAGAGGTCGAGAGCTAATTCGTATTGATTAGCCTAAACCGGTCTGTGCTGCCTAAAACTGCCAGACCGGTTTTTTGTTAGAATCAATCTATGTTCGAATTTACCGGTGCCAACCTTAAGCAGATACGCGAGAGCAAACACATTTCCCTGGAACAAGTGGCGAAGGCCACCCGCATTCAGCTTTCCATCCTTCGGGACCTTGAGGACGAAGAATACGCCGAATTAGCTTCCCCAACCCAGGTGAAAGGTTTTTTGCGCGTTTATGCTGAATATCTCGGACTAAAGGCTTCTCCAGATCCCGAGCCAACTGCTTCAGCTCAGGCTTCAGATAATCTGGTTAAATCGGTCATTAACAGTCCAAAACCAGTTAAGAAATCCAAACCAAAAAAGTCTCTTAAGCAAACATCCGTGATTCTCGAAGCTAACCGTGAAAACAGACCAGACACACGATCACAGCAAATCCTTGTCGATATCGGAAACGAATTGATTGCCCGACGTCGATACCTGAACCTGCCGTGGGAAGTGATCGTGGAACAGACCCACATCCCAAAAAATCATCTCCAAGCATTGGAACGCGGTCAGATCGATGAATTGAGTACCTCCATGCAAGCTCGCGGTTTGTTGCAAAACTACGCACAGTTTCTCAATCTGGACGTGGACATGCTATCTTTACGTTTTGCGGATGCGCTGCAGGAACGTCGACTTGAGATCGCAAAACCGACTCGCAAACAACGCAAAACTGCCTCGTTCATCTCCCCTTTGCTATTTACTATCAAACGCTTTTTTACTCTGGACTTATTCTTTGGCTCCATGCTCGTACTTGGCATCCTTGGATTTCTTATCTGGGGCATGGCACGCATGGCTGATCAAACAGAAAAAGAACCCGAAAGTACAAGCGTCCCAGCGATGATCGATGTTATTCTTGCCACTTCTACCGAATCACCTGTTATAGAGGAATCAGCCGCACCTGACGAGTCAGCTTCAATTGACTTGCCCACCATGACACCCATGTATACCCCGCTTGATTCGGATGCGGCGGTGCAACTGGTGGTCATCGCCCGGCAGAATGTCTGGGTTCGCGTTTTACAGGATGGCGAAGAGGCGTTTGCCGGCAGACTTGCTCCAGCCACAGCAACAGCCTTCACCGCTGAGGAAACTATCGAGCTTGAGACAGGCAACGCAGCCGCGCTCGAATTTGTACTCAACGAAAAAACCCAGGAGCATACCAACATGCTTGGTACAGCAGCTCGTTTCGTTTTTGATGTGGTTGGAATGACCGAATACAATCTCGTCATTGAACCATTGCCCACCTCTACTCCAACGCTTCGATAGGACTCTATGACCATTAAAGACAACACTTTTCACATCATCACTTTAGGCTGTGCCAAGAACCTGGTGGACTCCACCAGTCTGGCTGCAACGTTAGGTTCTGAAAACATGCGTGAAACAGAGCATGCGCGTCAGGCTAAATACATCATCGTCAATACTTGCGGCTTCATTCACGATGCCCGTGAGGAGTCACTTGAGACTTTACGCGAGTACGCGCGCAAAAAACGCCAGGGTCAATATCTGATCGCAGCTGGCTGCCTCTCACAACGCTTCCAGGAACGCCTGCGCGATGAAGTGCAGGGAATTGACGGCATGATCGGTACCCGCAACCTTAAGGATATCATCTCCCTGACTCGCAAACTCAAACAAGGCAAGCCCGACACGGGTGTTTTGGATCATGGACATATTCTTTATCAACAGTCCATCCCCAGTTACGCCGTGCAAGGCACCAGCGCCTATCTGAAAATTGCCGACGGCTGCCGACGGGCGTGCGCCTTTTGTGCCATTCCATTGATCAAAGGCACCCTGGTAAGTCGTGAACGCGAAGCGATCATCCAGGACGCAGTCGACCTTCAAGCCAATGGTACCAAAGAGATTAATTTGATCGCCCAGGATGTCACCGATTATCAGTACGAAACAGGTCGTCAGGATGCCTTGGCAGACTTATTGACCGACATGATTCCCAGATTGCCTGATGTGCGATGGCTGCGTTTGCTTTACACCTTCCCAGGCTACGTCAGTGATCGTTTGGCTGACCTGATGGCCGCGGACAACCAGTTGCTACCTTATCTGGACATGCCGCTTCAGCATGCCGACCCGAATGTGCTTCTTTCGATGAATCGTCCCTCCAATATGGATTGGGTGCGTAACCTGATCAACAAGTTGCGCGCCAGAGTTCCTCATCTGGTGACTCGAACGACTTTGATTGTCGGTTTTCCAACTGAGACTGACCAAGCCTTTGAGACACTCAAACAATTCGTCCAGGAAATCCAATTTGACCGTGTGGGGGTTTTCACTTACTCGCCCGAGGTCGGAACTCCTGCCGAAAAGCTCGGTGACCCCATCCCAGAAGCGATCAAACAAGCTCGACTGGCTGAACTGATGGAAATACAGGCCGGAATTTCGTATCGTAAGAACCAGACATTGATCGGCCAAACTTTTGATTTATTAGTCGAAGGCGTCGACCCCTCCCAAAACGTCTTGATAGGCCGTACATGGCGTGAAGCGCCTGAAGTAGATGGACTGGTAATTGCCTCTGGCAAAGCTCTGGTGGGAGAAATGACCCGTGTAAAAATCACTGGGGCTCTTGAACACGACCTTTATGGCCAACAGATTTAATCAAAACAAATAACCACCTTTCGGTGGTTATTTGTTTTGCCAATTTAAGGGGTTGGTGTCGGTGCTTCGGTTGGTGCTTCGGTCGGCAATGGGGGTTCAGAAGTAGTTTCGGGTGAGGGTGTTGGCGCTTCTGCGGTCGGCTGGTTCTTTGCGTCGCAAGCCTGTTGTGCGAACGTTGCTGCCTGCTGCACATTCGGATCAGCATAAATCGCTAACGATTTTTGGTAATAACTGATCGCACCACAAGGGTCACCAGAGTTATTAATCTGGGCAGCAAAACCTGAGAGGGCCAGGCGATAGCGATCAGTGGTCGAAAGCCCAGAAGAATCCGTCAAACCCGGATACGCGGCGCTCAATTCACCAAACATGCGTATTGCTTCAGGCCAATTGGTATCCCAATGGCTGGCCGCGGTGATATACCAGCTTGCCATGCTTCTCGCACCATCGGCTTGACCGTCCAATCCACCGAGTTGCTCAGCATTAGAAAGTTCAAACATACCTTGTTCAAGTTGCCCAGTATAGATTTTCTGCATGCCGTCGTTTCGCAAGGCAATGTAATAGAAACCGTCTACATCAACCGTGCGGAAATCGTAGTTACTCTCACGAATTCGTCCAATTTCATCAAGCGCGACAGACCACTGCTGACCTGCGATAGCTTGTTCAATTTGGGCAAATATTTCCTCTGCGGCTCTGAAATCTGGCGTAGAAGTAATTTCAGGAGTTGCAGTTGGCACAAACTCAATTGTCGGTGTCGGGGTCGGTAGGTTCAACTTCAAATTCACATCCGCTAATAATTCGGGCACTCCTGGAAACCCTGGATAAATGCTTAGAATATATTCAAGTCGTTTCTTGGCGTTTTCAAACGAACCTTTGGCCATGTCCTGATAACTCAGTTCAAGTTGTTGAGCTGCCCGGTCAAGCACTTTCGATTCCTGGTTCACCAGACGCTGTGTGATGCCGTTTTGATATCCCAGGAACAATCCGAGGACAATCGCAACAAGCACAAATAATATACCCAGCCAAACCCAGCCTGCTCGTTTTACCTTGACTGGTTTTGCCTTCACCAAATTTGAATCAACTACCGAAGCCGTTGATTCAAGCTTTTCACCTACAATTTCGATCGGAGTGTCGATCTTGGGGTCTTCGTTATTTCCGTTATCAGTCACAGTTCTGCTTTCTATTCTTTTATCAGAATCGAGATTATATCCCAGATTATAACCTGCCCAAAACAGCTACATCTCGCCGCACAACCACAGCAGCGATTGCTATACCAACCATGAAGGCCATAATTGCGCCAAACATCGACCCGGAGATTACTGGCACGAAACGCATGAGCGCGAAGGTAGCACCACCACCAAGCAGTGCTGCGAGGATAGCTTTAAGAAAAGCGGGTTTGAGATTTGGACCCTGAGGCAAGGTCTTGACAAGCATGACAAACAAGAAGATCGCCTGCAAAGAGTAAGCAACAGTATTCGCTAAAGCAAGCGTGGTTTCATTTTTCGTCGCCAGAGAGATCGCCGCAAAAGCCAGATAAGCCACCAAAGTACCAATTGCGCCGATCATCGGCCACTTGGGTTTCTGCAGTGCGTAGAAGGTACGAACGAATAGTTCGACCAGCGAATGACCAACGATGCCCAACAAGTAAACTTGGGTGACCAGGCTTACCCTCGCCGCATCTACGTCATTGAGTGACAAGAAACGTTGTACGATTGGCATCAGCACCAAACCAGCGATAACCGCAATCGGAATGGTCAGTCCAAGCATGACTCTACCTGCTCGTTCGACCTGTTCCTTAACCTCTCCCAATTTTTCACTGCTGGCGAGCTCTGAAAGGGTCGGCAGGATGGCCGTCGCAATCGCGGTACCGATTAAGGTTTCCGGAATTTGCATTATCCACCAACCATAAGTGAGTGCACTGATTGCGCCAGCCTCCAGACGGGAAGCAAAATTATCCTGACCAATAAATATTAACGAAATGCAAGCCATGCTGATCAACCGGGGCCAAATCATTCTGAATACTTTACGTGTGCTTGCTTCACCAATGTCGACCTTTGGTACCCAGTGGAACTTGTATTTGATCAATCCAGGAATCTGAATCAGCAAGTGTAAGATCGCGCCAATAATTACACCATAAACCAAACCTTGCGTTCCCATCCCAAAGGCAGGGAGTTGAATGAGACCAAACTGCATCGGTTCGGTCGGCGAAAGCACAACAGCTCCAAAGATTTGTCCCAGGTCATAAAAAATAGGTGCCAGAGCTGGCAGCAGGAAGTGTTGATTTGCCTGCAATCCCGACATCACCAACCCGCTGACAGAGAAGATCAGTGTTGCAATGAGGTTTAGCCGCATCAAGCTAACAGTTTCTGAAATTTGAGCCTCAGAGAAACCAGGGGCGACCCCTATATTGCTGCCCACCAATGGTCTCGCGAAAACCGCTACAACAATTGCCGCGACTGCAGTCACCAGAAAGGCAATGTTAAGAATATTTGAGAATAAATCCCAGGATTTTTTTTGCCCTTCTTTGGTCAAAACCTCGCTGAGTACCGGGATAAATGCCAGCGCCAAAGCGCCGCCGGAGATAAGCATAAATAGCATATCAGGAACGTTATTGGCAGCATTGAACACATCCAGCTCCGCGGAAAGCTGAAACTGTCTTGAAATCACCATCTGCCTGAAAATACCCAATACTTTGTCAATTGCGAAAAGCACGGCAAGCATAAGGGATACCTTGGAGAGTCGACTAAGTTTTTTCATGTGGCTCCTTTAACAGCCTGAATTATGCCATAACTGCAGAAAGTATTTTTTACTTGGTCTGTGCCTTATAATTGGATGCAACCTATGAATAATCGAGAAATAACCGGAAAATTATTTGTTGTCGCTACCCCAATCGGTAATGGCAGTGATGTTACTCTACGCGCAATCGAGATAATTGGCAGCGTTGATGCAGTGATATGTGAAGAGCGCAAGGAAGGCTCTAAACTTCTACGCCAGCTCGGCATTCAGAAATCGCTGATTGAGCTCAACGAACACAACGAAAACGAAGTGGTTCAGGATATCCTCATTGAACTCGTTAATGGCAAATCCTACGCGCTCATTTCGGATGGCGGCACACCGCTATTCAACGACCCCGGTCGGCAACTCATTAAACTCCTCTATGATGGCGGCATTTCAGTCAGCCCAGTACCCGGGGTTGCCTCTCTGACTGCGGCCATCTCGGTGTGTCCTTTCGACCTTGACCAGTTTTTATTTCTGGGCTTTCTACCCCCAAAAACTGAGGCACGCGAACGCGCTTTGAACCGTCATACCAACGTCGACCTCCCTATCATCCTGATGGATACACCTTACCGCATGAGCAAATTGCTCACTGAGGTCAGCCAGGTTTTTGGTAAGAACCAGCCCGTTTTTCTTGCTTGCGACCTGACACTTCCAAATGAAGCCCTTTACCTTGGAACAATCCAGGAAGTGATGGCAAAGGTGAACAATAGAAAAGCGGAATTCATCCTGATCCTCGACAAACCCGAACGCAGGCGTCGTTATTGATGAAAACTCTTTCGGTCAGACAACATCAAATTCCCCTGCCGATTTTTCTGCCTGACGCAACTTTTGGATACGTTCGCGCCTTAACGGCCGACGATCTGGCTTCTATTGGGTTGGAAGCAGCGATGATGAATTCCTTCCATCTGATGCAAAGACCAGGGACGACGGTGGTCAACGCTTTGGGCGGCTTGCAGAAGTTTTCTGGTTTCAACGGCATGATTATGACTGACTCGGGTGGATTCCAAGCTTATTCGCTGATCCGCCAAAACCCCAAATTTGGCAGTTTGAGCGATAAAGGCATCATCTTCTTCCCTGAAGGCAGTCAACGCAAGCTGCTCCTTACCCCTGAAAAAAGCGTTCAGGTTCAATTCAGTCTGGGCTCTGACGTCATCATTTGTCTCGATGATTGCACGCATGTTGATGCCAGTCGGGAGGAACAAATACTTTCAGTCTCTCGCACATTAGCTTGGGCAAAGCGCTCTAAACTCGAATACAAGCGGCAACTTGCCAGCCGAAAAACCACAGAGTCGGATCGTCCTTTGCTTTACGGGGTGATCCAGGGCGGTGGTGAAGCTGATCTTCGCCAACAGTGCGCGGAAGGGTTGCTCGAACTCGGCTTTGATGGCTTTGGCTTTGGCGGTTGGCCGCTTGACGAAGCCTCGAACTTGCTCATCGACATTCTATCTCTCACCCGGTCATTCATCCCACGCGAATTTCCGATTCACGCTCTTGGCATCGGTCATCCGGTCAGCATCGTGCGCTGTTTCAACATTGGCTATCAGATGTTCGACTGCGCCATGCCTACTCGCGACGCCCGCCATGGCAGGCTGTATGCTTTCAAACAAGCCAATCCCTCCCTCACTGAAGATGGCGATTGGTTCAAATTTGTTTACATGAACAACGAAGAAAACACACGCCGCGATCAACCCATTTCGCCAGGCTGCCCTTGCCCTGTTTGCACTAAACTAAGTATGGGGCATCTTTATCACCTCTATAGAATGAACGATGCTGGCTACACCCGCCTGGCTACAATTCATAATTTAAGTTTCATGAACCAATTAATTTCCTATCTGAGAACCGATGCCTGAATTTGAACTTTCCAGGTTAATTGCTGAAGTTGTGCGCTCTCCAAAATACGCCCAAATTACGCCAGAAGTTGTTTCGCGAATTGCCAAACAGGAACTTCCACGCCACCGCAAGCTGGCAGATGCCGTCAAAGCCACCCGCACCAAACTGCATCAGGCAGCAGGTGCATATTTCAATCCTAATATCAGCTACGCGCATCTGTCGGATAATTTACAGAGCAGTAGACTTGATAATGTCCTGATTTGGGCGAGACAAACGATGGCTCTGCACGCCTCAACAGCCGAGCGTCTGCCATTCCTGGAAGAATTTTACGCAACCTGCCTTAGTGGTATTCCCACACCAAAGGTAATCCTTGACCTGGCTTGTGGTTTTAACCCATTCACTTTTCCATGGCAACCGGGTTTTCCCCAAGCCACCTATCTGGGCTGTGACATCGTTTTGCCTATGTTGGACTTGGTTGATCAATTCCTGAAAAAATTGGGCAACAACGGTAAAGCCTTTACCTGTGATTTGACTGTGAAGACCCCCCAAGAGACTACCGATCTGGTCTTGCTGATGAAAACCATCCCCCTGCTCGATCAGGTCGACCGCCAGATCGCTCCCCGTTTGCTCAAGGAACTTCAAACTGATCACATCCTGGTGACTTTTCCCAGCAAGAGTCTGGGTGGCAGGAGCAAGGGTATGCTCAAAACCTATGCTGCCCGCATGCATGAGCTGGTTTCAGATGGCAGTTTTGAAGTAACTGAACATCTCTTACCCAACGAAATCGCTTACCTCCTCAGCCGAAAAACTGATCCAAGATGAGCTTCTCAGAACACTTCCCAGCGCTCATCGAGCGCGTCAAACGCTCCCGCAAATATCGCGATCTCGGTCTGCCGAACGATATGCTGCTTGATCTGCTCGAGAAGGAAGCTCTCAAATCCAGTTCTACAACCGATCTCGACGATCGCTTCCGCGCCAAATTACACAACATCATCGCTCCTTATCTCGAGACAATCGACTATGAACTTCAGATAGAACGCCTCCAAAAGCAACCTGAGTTACTCTGTGATCTCGCCCACGAAAAGAACTGGGCGGAATCGTTACTCTCAAATCACGCTTCTTCTCGTGAACGCTTGCCATTTTTAACTGAACTTTATGAAACCATATGGACTGAAATTGGCATACCGACCTCCATTCTCGACCTTGCTTGCGCGTTGGACCCACTCGGTTTGCCCTGGATGAAACTGCCAGACACGACCTCCTATCTTGCTTTCGATATTCACAAACCCCGCGTTGATTTTCTCAACGTCTATTTTGGGCTCACCCATCCGAACGCCAAAGCCTTCCAACAGGATATCCTTATCAATCCACCTGAAGTTCAGGCTGATGTGGCTTTCTTCTTCAAAGAAGCCCACCGCATGGAAAAGCGTGAACCAGGTATTCTGCCTCAATTTTTCGAGTCCATTCCCGCCTCTGTACTCGTTGTCAGCCTGCCAGCAACGGACCTCAAAGGACATCACAGTCTGGACACGTATCATGGCAATCTCATCCATAATGCCATCGATTCTAAACCGTGGCAGACGACTGAGGCTCAGGTGGGTGGTGAATTATTATTCTTCATTCGGAAGACAACATGAACGATGGCTCACCCGTATACGAAGCTATCGCCCGATACAAAGCTTACCTAAGCCCAGAGGACTATGAGCGTCTGCTGCTCTCTGCAACGGAACCAGCTCCTTCTGCGGTGAGGATGAACTATCTCAAAACTGATGATCCCAGTGGAGAACTGACAAAGCTTTCAAACCGCTACGGGTGGTCAGTCAAGCCACTTGCATTTCATCCTGATGCGGTAAGCATTGAGTCATCCGTTACTTCCCCCGGTCAGACGCTGGAACATCGCATGGGTCAGTATTATGTTCAGGATGCCGCCTCCATACTGCCTGTATCCTTGTTTTCAGCCAAAAAAGCACCCAGATTAACCCTGGATATGGCTGCCTCCCCCGGTGGGAAAACCACCCAATTGATCGATAGCACCTTCGACCGTGGCTTCGTCATGGCCAACGACTCGAGCGCCAGCCGCTTGCCCGCCCTCAAAACTGTACTGACTCTTTGGGGAGCGGCCAATGTGGCTATCACCAATTTTTCCGGTGAAAAGTTGGGTGATTGGCTGCCGGAGATCTTCGATCGCGTGCTGCTCGACGCGCCATGTTCGATGGAAGGCTTGCGCGATTCCACGTCACACCCATTCCGATCAGTCACTGAAGGAGAGCGTAACCGCTTGGCAGACCGACAAGTCGCTTTGCTCGAATCAGCCATCAAAGCAACCAAAGTAGGTGGCGAGATCGTTTATTCCACCTGCACACTTGCACCGGAAGAAGACGAAATGGTAGTTGACCGGGTATTAAAGCGCTACCCTGGTGCCATCGAGGTCGTCCATCAGCCAGATTTCGCTTGTACCAGCGGCCTGACCTCTTTTGAAGCAAAAGAACTGTTGCCTGATCTGAAGAACTCTATTCGCGTTTGGCCTTTCAGCTTCGGAACGAATGGTTTCTTTGCGGTCAAACTTATTAAAAAGCAACTCCTTCCAATAGCCACTTCGAACATGCCCACCAGACCTTTCACATCGACTGGGTTTGTGCGCTTAAGGTCAGAAGACGAAAATAGACTGCACAACCTGCTGACAGATAGGCTTGGCCTGGATTTTGCCAGTTTATTCGCTGAGCTTGGGCTATATCTTTATGAACGGCAGGGACAGATTTATCTACTACCACAAGCGTGGGTAGAACATTTCGCCACCCTACCCTATTACTCGTTGGGTATGCAAATTGGAAAACAAATCAAAGACACTTTTGAACCATCAATCGAGCTAATCAATCGTTGGAACCACTTGATCAAGGTCAGAAACTGGCAAATACCTGATGAATTCGTTTCCGCCTGGTTACGCGGTGGTGACCTGCGCGGATCTCAATTTGAAGGTGCACCCGAGCGTGGTGTGGTGATTATTAGGGATCGTGAAGGGCGTTACTTGGGTGCAGGCAAGGTCATTCCTGGCCGCATCCGTAATCTGCTTCCTAATCGCAATCTGCTGCAATAGTCCCCAGGCGATCAAGCACCAGTGCACTTGCTATCATACACGCCGTTTCCATGCGCAAGATTCTCTTACCCAGGCTAAATTGTTGAAAACCTGAGCCCAATGTTCTCCCCGCTTCTTCATCACTGAATCCGCCCTCGGGCCCAATCAGCAAAACGACTGGTGCTTGTTTCAGTGGAAGTTGACGAAGTTTGTTGGCTGAGTCAGCCCCTTCATAGGCCATGAGTTTCTGTTCTTCTTCGCCCACTTTGTCTACAATGTCTTCAAAACGAACCACTTCCAATAGCTCTGGTAACCTGTTGCGCTCGGACTGTTCCGCGGCTTCGCGAATAATGGCCTCCCAACGGGTTCTGCGATTGTCATCCAGACTCTCCAAACGGCTCACGCTGCGCTCCGATACGAAAGGTTGAAACCTGCTCACCCCAATCTCAGTACACTTCTGCAGGACCCACTCCACCTTTTCACGCCGAGTGAGGCTGAAACACAGCGTAAGATCTGCCAATTCCTCGTTGCCTTCAAAAAATTGTTCAACTATCCCAGCGGACACAACGCGGCCAGATTTGCCGTTGAGTCTCATCAGGTAAGCAGCCCCGCTCCCATCGAGCACAATGACCTCGTCCTGATTTAAGTCTAATCTGAGCACCTGACTGATCTGGTGGCTGATCCCCTCAGGGAAAGTCACTGCTGATCCATCGATGGAG
Source organism: Anaerolineaceae bacterium (assembly GCA_049657925.1). Classification (GTDB taxonomy): domain Bacteria; phylum Chloroflexota; class Anaerolineae; order Anaerolineales; family Anaerolineaceae; genus Mesolinea. The sequence goes on along the minus strand of JBASOE010000004.1, from coordinate 31,852 downwards.
GTTGGATCGACGAAGAAACGCGGTAAGTTACTTCTGGGTCGCATGGTCTGCCTATTCCCCCATTAACACCGCGCCGACCGCGGTAGCAAATTCTGAATGTTCAGGGACGATCATTTTAATGCCATACAACTTGGCAAAGCCGCTTAACACCTGCTGTCCGAACTTGATTCTTGTCAGATTGCCCGTAAAAATAACTGTTTCCCGCTTCTTCTGTCGGGCGCAAAGTATTGCTGCAGTTCCAACGGACTGAAATACCAAATTGACAATGCCCACTGCCAGATCTTCTTGAGTTGCCAGCTCATTTAACTTGCCAAAGTTAGAAGCGGTTGTATCCATTGGCAGTCCTGGAATCTCTTTTTGGGAGAGATCACCCACTGTCAGATCAACATTCTCGATCTTGCCATTCTCAAGCAGTGATTCAAAGCTATCAAAATCATGTATTTTTAACATACTTTCCGACAATCCCAACAACGTGCCCCCTCCAACTCCCGAGCCGATCAAGTGTGTTACCTTACCTTCATGGACATCCACAAAAGATGTACCCGTGCCCAAACTCACCACAATTGCTGATTTTTCTTTCGCCAGGTACAAACCTCCCAACCCAACTGCGTTAAACTCTGAGATCGGCATGGTCTTCCGACCAAGAATATCTCCACCCAAATAAGATGCACCAACACCAGTGACCATGATCTGGTCGATGGTGTCTGGTGTTTGCTTGCTTTGATCCAGATACTTGCCGACCGCTCCATAAGCCGATGCGACCGGATCATCTGCCTGAACCAACTGAAAGTCCCCAACCAGCCCGTTTTGGTAAGTAACTACTTTGGTTGTACTTCCACCAATATCCAAACCCATGCGAATGCCCATTTTTTCTCCAACGATGCCGAATTATGTAAATTGTAGTATACAATTTCCTATGATGAACAATCAAGCGTCAGACATCACCCCAGCAGCGCACCAGCGATATCGCTACCTCGATATCATTGCAGTCGTCTTCACATTGGTGTTGGTCCTAAGCAACATTGCTTCCTCAGCAAAACTGATAGATTGGGGTTTCTCACTGATTGGCACTCCCATGGTTTTTGATGCCGGCACACTCTTCTTCCCAGTTGCCTATATTTTTGGGGACGTGCTGACCGAGGTTTACGGTTACCAGAGCTCACGCCGGGTGATCTGGATAGGCTTCATCGGTCTGATCTTCAGCGCATTAATGTTCCTGCTCATTCAGAAGCTGCCCGGCGAAAGCACTTGGCTTGCGAATGGTGGCCAACAGGCTTACGACACCATTCTTGGCGGTTTAAGTTCCTTTGGTTTAGTATTGGCAAGTGTTGCAGGCTACCTGAGCGGCAGTTTCTCAAATGCCATCGTAATGGCCGTGATGAAACACCTAAGCAAAGGCAAACATCTTTGGTTGCGCACGATTAGCAGCACGATCGTGGGCGAATTGGTGGATACGCTGATCTTTGTGTTGGTGGCCTCGCTGACACGTGTCTTCCCTTGGGAGCTTTTTGCTTCGTTGGTTTTAACAAACTACCTGTTCAAGGTTGGCGTTGAAGCAATCATGACCCCTGCCACCTACCAGGTGGTACGCAAGCTCAAGAAAGCCGAAGGTGTGGATACCTATTCAGACCTTAGCGACCTCTCTCCGCTCAAGCTTTAATCTTCTCATCCTCAAACCCAGCGATACAAACACAATATTCCCCTCTAATTTGCTTCGCTGTAACCGCATTGGTCACCTCAGTCAGTGTGCCACGCAATAGTTGCTCGAACTTCTTTGTCAGGTCGTTGGCAATGCAAACCTGGCGATCACCAAACACCTCCATTGCGTTCTTCAGGAAAGCTTCCAGCCGATATGGGCTTTCGTAATAGATTAAGGTATAAGGTGAGGTGACATCAGCTGTCAAGAAGCGCTTGCGCGGACCTTCCTTGTTGGGTGGAAAACCCCTGAATGTAAAACTATGCGCGGGCAGTCCCGAGAGAGTCAGTGCCATGATCGCTGCAGTAGCGCCCGGAATGGCGGTCATTTCCATACCAGCATCAATCGCTGCTTTGGCAAGAAGGTAACCTGGGTCAGAGATCCCGGGGGTGCCGGCATCAGTCACCATGGCGATGTTTTCACCGAGCCCCAGGCGATCCACCAACCTTCCAACCACTTTTTTCTCATTAAACTCATTGAGAGCAAGCTGAGGTTTTGAGATCTCATAATGCTTAAGCAAAATGCTCGTTTTGCGAGTGTCTTCGCTGACGATCAGATCAACCGTGTTTAACACTTCCACAGCGCGAAAACTCATATCTCCCAAATTACCAATCGGGGTGGCCACAAGATACAACATAGGTTCTCCAATCAATGACGGCAATCTGTACGCTGCCTTGCTGAATTATAAACGCCAGCATGTTAGAATCTAACAACAAATACTTGAAAGGCATTTTATGGAAAGAACTGTACCTGTCAGAGCGTCTGAAGAAATAGAACTTTATTTGCGCACCATTTATTCGCTGATCCGCTCAAGCAACGAGGTTCACATCCGCTCGCTCGAAGAAGTGCACAGCGGCATGAATTCTTCGCTGCACATGCATTCGCGTGAAGCCCGTCCGGATGTCTCCGCTATAACCTATAGTTTATTGCGCTTACCCGCTTGTATATTGGACGTCAAACGAGTCATCCTCGGTCAGACCGCCGCGACATTCGTTCAGCATGGCATCGGAGACGTCGAGAACTGGCAAAAGGTGAGTGCGCGTGCCAGACGGCGCAAATGTTATTACGATGGTAAAGACCAGCTGGTATGTTTCATCGCCTCACGCTCGGATATTGACGATGTTATCCCTGTTCTTACCGCATTGCAGATCGAATGGAACAAAATCAACCTGTTATTATCCGGCTTCGACCCAAACATGCTCACCGAAAGCAGACCAGGAAATGAGAAGTTCGTCCTCCTCGCCAAGCGTTTGGGAATTACAGAAAACGAACTTGGCAGGCTTTATGGCACTCTTGGGGAAGATTTTGGCAGGGTGATGAACATCTTTGCCACCAGACGTTCTGACCTGCGTATTCGTGTACTGAATGGCTCCCTGAATGATTACCGCCATGCGACTGAGAATTGGTGGCAAAACCTCGAGCGTCAGCTCCCTGGTCTGCAGAACCGACCCATCTATTTTGTTTCATCCAACACGCATAGCTTGCCCAACCTGATGACCAGTTTTGGCACGATCAAAAAGTCAGAATTGATCCAGTATATCCACCAGGAAGATCAAGCTGCCCTGCTGGGCGAATGGGAAGAGATCCAGAACGAATCCAGCCCATCCAACCAGGCAAATTTCTTCAATTACGTACTCAAAAAATACCAATCGACCCCTGCAGGAGCCTATTTAGTGGCTGAGCAGCAGCAATTTGAGCTTGAGCACGGCATCCACCGCTTCCCGAGTGTGCATTCCTTCGACATGGAATGTGACATCATCGACCTCGCCAAACTCGACCCAGTGTACTTTGACTCGCGCTTGCTGGGCGACAAAGATCAGGTTAAGCTCTGTCTTGATTGCCTTAAGTTAAGCAATGCACTTATTGTTAATATCGATTACCCACTAGGCGCTTCGGCCTATAACCTCTTAACAAAAATCGCCGAAAACGTCCCCGAGATTATAGGCATCTACGTAATGGGGAAAGCCGCCAGCCTGAACGGCGTTGTGGGTGACGTGATTATTCCAAATGTTGTCTACGACGAACATTCTCACAATACCTATTTATTCAACAACAATTTCACCGCAGAAGATGTGGCGCGTTTCCTTACCTTTGGCACTGTATTAGACAATCAAAAAGCCGTCAGTGTGTTGGGAACCTTCCTGCAAAATTCCAACATCATGGATGTGATCTACCGCGAAGGCTACACCGACATCGAGATGGAAGCTGGTCCTTACCTTTCAGCAGTTTATGAACTTTATCGTCCGCAACGTCACCCAGTAAATGAGATCGTGGACTTGCACAAGCTGCCATTCGATCTGGGTATTCTTCATTATGTTTCTGACACCCCTATGTCCAAAGGCAAAAACCTTGGCGCAGGAACCATGTCCTACTTTGGTATGGACTCGACCTATGCCGTGTCGCTTTCCATCCTGAAACGTATCTTTGAGATCGAAACCAGGCGAATGCAATAGAACAATAGATAAAAAACTGGTTGGTTCCCCGACCAGTTTTTCTTTTAGCTTATCTTTGATCTAATTTTGTCCGCTGAAGCGCGATAACTTTCAAGTTTTTCGCGTTCTGAGTTGACGATCTTCTCTGGAGCCTTTTGTGCAAATGGACTGGCGAGCAAAGTCTCCAGCCGTTCGATCTGATTTTCAATTTCTGCCAACTCTTTTTTCATGCGGTCTTGTTCTCCCGCCAGATCTACCTCATCCCTAAACTGCAGATACACCTCGATATCATTGACCACAATCGCGCTGAGCTGGTCAGTGATCTCTTCACTTTTCTGGCCCATAATGTAAAAACGCTCCGGGTTCAAACCTGCCAGATCGGCGATCACCAGTTTTTGGCTGTCAAGCAAGGCATGCTGGCTTTCTGAAACAACCCAGGCTGGCACCTTCTTGCTGGGTTCGACCTTTTGCTCGGACCGTAGGTTGCGGATTGCCCGAACAAACTCTTGCAGGCAGGTAAAATCCTTGACGATTGGGTCTTCCCAACCTTGCGGAATGACCGTTTTAGGCCAACGCGCTACAATCAACGCTTCTTCCCATTCACCGTGATTACTGGGTTCAAGTCCTTTTGTTTGACCTGCTTCCTTGAGGTAACCCCATAGTGCTTCCGTAACAAAAGGTGTAAAAGGATGTAGCAATCTCAGCATGATGTCAAGCACATTCGCGAGGGTCTGCACCGTGTAATAGGCGCGCTCATCTCCCTCGCTGAGTTGGCGTTTGGCGATCTCAACATACCAATCTGCGAATTCATTCCAGAAGAATTCATAGATTTGTTTGCCTGCTTCACCATATTGATGGGTTTCGAAGAGCTGATTGACGGAATTGATCGTGTTATTGGTTCTTGCCCAGATCCATGAATCTGCCAGGCTCCACAACGGCGACCGCTCGGGTTTTTGATCAAGCTTATCAATGGCTGCAATCACAAACCGTCCGACATTCCAGATTTTGTTGGCAAAATTGCGGTTCCCTTCTACTTTTTTGATTGACACGTTCGTATCGTTGCCAGGAGTTGAGCCTACCAAAAGGGTAAACCTTAGGGCATCCGTGCCAAATTCGTTCATGATCACGAGTGGATCAATCACGTTATTCTTGGTCTTGGACATCTTCTGGCCTTTTTCGTCGCGAACCATGCCGTGCAAGTACGCCGTATGGAATGGTGCCTTGCCAGTAAACTCATATGCCATCATCACCATGCGTGCCACCCAAAAGAAGATGATGTCATAACCCGTCTCCATGACTGAAGTCGGGTAGAAGTAGTTGAGATCAGGCGTTGCCTCGGGCCAGCCGAACACTGAGAACGGCCAAAGCCCGGATGAGAACCAGGTGTCCAACACGTCTTCATCTTGTTTTAGGTCAGCGGAACCACACTTGGAACAAAAGGTGGGTGTCTCACGTGCCACATTCAGCTCTCCACACACCTGGCAGTGCCAAACCGGGATGCGGTGACCCCACCATAACTGCCGGCTGATGGTCCAGTCCTGAATGTTTTCCATCCAATTGATAAACACTTTGGCGAATCGCTCGGGCACGAACTTGATTTCTCCAGTGCGCACAGCTTCTGCTGCAGGTTCAGCCAATGTTTTCATGCGCACAAACCATTGCGTTGAAATCAGTGGTTCAACAATTTCTCCACCGCGTTGGGTACGGGGCACATTCATCAGGTAAGGCTCCTCCTTCAACACCAAACCTGCGATCTGCATATCCTGCCAGATAGCCTTGCGTGCTACAAAACGATCCAATCCCACATACTTACCGGCATTTTCGTTGAGTGTGGCATCCACGTTCATGATGTTAATCAGTTCCAAGCCATGCCGCTGACCAATTTCATAATCATGCGGGTCGTGTCCGGGGGTAATCTTCAGGGCTCCCGTTCCAAATTCACGTTCGACGTATTCGTCCGCTACTACGGGAATCTCCCGGTTCAAGATGGGCACTAACACCATCCTGCCGATGAATCGGCTGAAGCGCTCATCCTCAGGGTGAACTGCCACAGCGGTATCCCCAGGAATCGTCTCCGGACGCGTGGTCGCCACCGGGATGAAATCGCCAGAGCCATCTGCCATCATGTATTTGAAATAATAGAGCGCACCCATTTCTTCGCTGTACTCTACTTCCAAGTCTGAAACCGCGGTCCGCAAACCTGGTGACCAGTTGACCAACCTCGGTCCGCGATAAATCAAACCCTTCTCATAAAGCCGCACAAAAGCTTCTCTTACCGCCTTTGAGAGCCCTTCGTCAAGCGTGAAGCGTTCGCGCGTCCAGTCGCAACTGGCACCAAGCCGTCGCAGTTGGTGGGTGATCTGGCTGCCAAATTCATGCTTCCACTCCCACACCAAACCTTCGAACTCTTCGCGGCTGAAATCAGTGCGCTTCTTGCCTTCTGATGCCAATGCCTTCTCGACCTGTAACTGTGTAGCAATTCCGGCATGATCAGAGCCAGGTACCCACAAAGTCGGCTCGCCTTTCATGCGGTGATAGCGAATCATGATATCCTCAGCGGTCACGAACATGGGGTGACCAAGGTGCAAACCACCGGTCACGTTGGGAGGCGGAATGACGATGACGAAAGGCTTCTTCTCCGGGTCGAAACCGGGCAAATTGGGATCGTTGGTCGGCTGAAAGTAACCTTTGGTTTCCCAATCTGTATAGATTTTCTCTTCGTATTCTCTGAAATCGTAGGTCTTCGGTAATTCAGTCATTATTCACCTCGTTTGTATTAACAAAAAACTTCCGTCCTGGTTGAGGACGGAAGTCTATTTCCGCGGTACCACCTCAATTCGGCTTTTCAGCCGCGCTTGGGTTGAGCGTTATCGGGCTCTCCCGGGCTGGTCTAATCCCTTGCAGTTTCTTCAGCCAATTTCACAGCGACTTCCCTCTGGTGCTTGCCGCGGGTCCTTTCAGCAGATCAAACCCATCTCTGTTGGCGCTCCCAGAAGTACTACTCTGTGGCTTTATATTATCACAAATCGTATTTTTTGTGCTTACTTGTCCATGCTGACAACCTGGTGTTCCCATTTGTGCCAGCCATTAAATTTCTCGTTGATAATCTTCTCGCCATCGCCAGGTTTTTCCAAACCGAGCAGCTCCAGATCCGCATCTACCATGATGCGCACCAGTTCGTGAAACTTGATCTTGGGCTCCCAGCCAAGCACTCGTTTTGCTTTTGACGGGTCAGCCAGCAGATAATCTACCTCTGTCGGTCGGAAGTAGCGCGGGTCAATCTCGACAAATTCGTGCCAGTCCATGTTGGCGTAACCAAAGGCTTCATCCAAAAACTCGCGAATCGAGTGCGACTCGCCGGTGCCAATCACAAAATCATCCGGGCTAACCTGCTGCATCATCATGTGCATGGCTTCTACATATTCAGGGGCATAGCCCCAGTCGCGTTTCGAATCCAAGTTGCCCAGGTAGAGTTTGTCCCTCAGGCCGGCCTTGATCATCGCCAGCCCCTGGGTGATTTTACGAGTCACGAAAGTTTCACCGCGTCGAGCTGATTCATGGTTGAAAAGGATGCCATTGGAGGCAAACATGTGATAGGCTTCGCGATAGTTCACCACCATCCAATAAGCATAAAGTTTAGCCACAGCGTATGGACTGCGTGGGTAAAATGGGGTTGTTTCGCTCTGGGGCGGTTTGGCGGCTCCAAACAGCTCGCTGGTGGAGGCTTGATAAAAGCGGATGTCTTTCTTGACCCGGTGAATAGCTTCCAGCATGCGTCCGGTGCCCAATCCGGTAGTGTCTCCTGTGTAATCAGGCATCTCAAAAGAGACCTTGACGTGACTCTGGGCTGCCAAATGGTAAACTTCATCCGGTTTGGTGTCGTAAATGATGTCCGATAATACGCCGGTAGCCCCCATGTCACCATAATGCAAATAAAGTTGCTCCCCAACCTTGCTGTGCGGATCGCGGTAAATGTGGTCGATGCGCTTGGTGTTGAAGGTGCTGGATCTGCGGATGATGCCATGCACAATATAGCCCTGGTTAAGTAAATATTCAGCCAGATACGACCCATCCTGCCCTGTAATGCCTGTAATTAATGCAGTTTTCATAAGAACCTCACCAACATTTGTCTGTCAGAAGTTTAGCCATGACCAAACTCTGTGTCAATCAATCCTACCATAGCAATTAAGGTTGGGTTGGTGAAATCTACAACCCATGAAACAACCCATGACACAACCAAAATTCGTTAATTCAATCAGTTATAATGACATTCTTGTTGTAGGATTCCACAACGTTAAAGCGTTTTAGCAACTAAAGGAGTTGAAATGAAACGAATTTACCCGGTAATCGCCCTGCTGTTAGTCGCCATGATGCTCTTAGGCGCTTGCCAAATAACACCCGCCACTCCAGCCGCTCCTCAGGACCAAACCCTGGTGGTCTGGGATCAATTCCACCGTGATGTGGAAGGCAAAGTGATGGACACTCTCAATGCCGAGTTTGAAGCCGCCCACCCCGGTGTTAAAATCGAGCGTGTCACCAAGGTACTTGACGACCTGAAGATTACACTTCCATTGGCTCTGGCTCAGGCGGATGGCCCTGATGTAGCCCAGGTCAACCAAGGTCGCAACGATATGGGCAAGATGGTCGAAGGTGGGTTGCTGCTGCCTCTCGATAATTATTATGTCCAGTACAAGTGGAGCGAAGCTATTTCCAGTTCCGTTGGAAGCCGCAACAGTTTTACCTCCGATGGCAAAACTTTTGGGCAAGGCAGTCTCTTTGGGGTCAGTCCAACCGCTGAAGTAGTAGGCGTTTATTACAACAAGGGCATCTTCAAAGAACATGGCTGGGAAGTCCCCACCAATTTCGAAGCTTTTGAAGCCTTGTTGGCTGACATCAAAGCCGCTGGTATCACGCCATTATCCTTTGGCTCTCTCGATGGCTGGCCGGCGATTCATGAATACAGCGCCATCCAGCATCTGCTCGTTAGCCTTGAATACATCAATAACTTTGTATATGGGGTGAACAACGCCTCATTTAACACTCCCGAAAATCTTCAGGCTGCTGAGATTCTGGTTAACTGGTCCAAGGCTGGTTACTTCAGTGAAGGCTTCACCGGCATTGGCTACGACGATGGCAACCTGCTCTTCAAATCAGGGCAAGGCGCTATGACCATCACCGGATCCTGGCTGGCAGGCGAGCTGCTCACCGGCACTGACCAGGAGTTTGGTTTCTTCCTTCTGCCACCTTTCAGTGGTAAATCCGCGTTGGCAATTGGGGGTGTGGGCATTCCCTTCTCCATCCGTGCCACAACCACCAAAGCCGATTTGGCTGCAGAGTATCTAAACTGGATGATCAGCCCTCGTGCTGCTGAACTTTGGGCAGAATCGGGTATGGTTCCAGCCATCGCACTACCCGAGGGATCGAAAATCGACACCTCTGGTCTGTTCGGTGACACATTGCGTGCCTGGGATTTCATCAACGAAACCAACTCTGTTGGTCATTACATTGATTGGGCAACCCCAACTTTCTATGATGCCAGTGTATCCGAACTGCAAAAACTGCTGGGCGATCTCAATAAACCCGCTGACTTTACCGCAGCACTTGATAAGGTCTATCAAGACTACCTGACCTCGGTCAAGTAATCGGGTTACAATCAATACCGGTGCCAAATAGCACCGGTATTCTTTTAAGATGGCCAGACAAAACGCTGCATACCCAGGAGAATCAAAATGGAAAGGCTGGCTCTATCTTGCGCCAGGCTTGATCATTTACCTTGTCTTTGTTTTCGTGCCATTGCTTGGCACGCTTGTTAACAGCTTTTTCAAATGGGATGGCTTCAGCGCTAACCGCGAGTTTATCTTCCTCGATAATTTTAAGAATCTGTTGAGCGACAGTCAGTTCCTGAGTGCGTTGCGCAATAATTTAATTTTTGTGGTTTTCTTCTGCATCCTGCCTATCATCATTGGTTTGTTTCTGGCTTCCTTATTGGGCAGAACACCCCTTAAAGGCCTGACCTTTTATCGAACAGTTCTATTCTTGCCTCAGGTCATCAGTATGGTAGTGATCGGTGTGATATGGCGATGGATGTTTAACCCAGCCTTTGGACCGATCAATTCGTTGTTAAACTCCATCGGGCTTTCTGGGCTTACCCGAACCTGGTTGGGGAATTTCACTTGGGCTTTACCTTCGGTTGGAGCAGTTGGCACCTGGGTTCAGTTCGGCTTCTGCATGTTATTATTCCTCGCTGGTATGCAGCGTATCCCGGATGAGTATTACGAAGCCTCCAGCCTGGATGGCGCGAGCGCTTTCCAACAATTGATCAAGATTACCATTCCTTCGCTGCGTCCAGAGATCGGAGTAGCGTTGATCACAACAATTGTTGCGGCTCTACGTGTTTTCGATCTGGTCTTCGTCACCACTCGCGGTGGACCCGGAGAAGCCACGCTCGTGACTGGCTTCCTGATTTATCGCACCGCTTTCGTTCAAAAAAACTACGGTTATGCCTCTGCGATTGCCATCATTCTGACTCTTATCATTTTGACGATTTCACTTCTCATCCGACGTTTCCAGAACCGAAACGAAGAGGTCTCCCAGTGAAACAGACCTGGCACGTTCTTCTGCCGCGTTACTTGGTGCTGACATTCTTCATGCTTTTGGTACTGGTTCCAATCTCAGGTCTTTTCATGAGCGCTTTCAAAACAGACCTGCAAGTCATTCAAGGACCTTTCAGCCTTCCCACTACGTTCAATTTCGCCAATTTTGAGCGTGCCTGGGTAACCGGTCGCTTCAACATATTCTTTAAGAACAGTGTTATCGTCACCTTGGTAGTTGTGACGGTCAGCGTCTTTCTGTCCACGCTTACTGGTTATGCCTTTGGTATGCTGCCGCTGCCCGGGCGCAAGTGGCTCTTCCCGCTGATCTTGCTTGGGTACATGGTCCCATTCGAGGCAGTCATTGTTCCGCTTTATAACTTAATGGACACTCTTGGGCTTCGAGACACTTATTGGGCGCTTATCTTGCCCCAAATCGGTTTAAGCGTTTCTTTTGGAACGCTGTGGATGAGCGCGTTTTTCGACGAAGCCCCCAAAGAACTCGCCGACGCAGCTGCAATGGATGGTTGCTCACGTTGGCAAACCCTGTGGCTGGTATTGTGGCCGCTTGCTACACCAGCCATCACCACCTTGGTAGTGCTTTTCTCAGTCTGGACCTGGAACGAATTTTTACTAGCACTCGTCATGGTTCAGGATGAAGCCATGCGAACCTTGCCGGTTGGGCTGGCATTCTTCCAAGGGCGTTACTCCGGTAACATTCCCCTCATGGCAGCTGGAGCGATCATCGTTGCCATTCCAACTATCATCGTATTCATCCTTTTTCAGCGCTTCTTTATCCGCGGCATGCTTGGAGGCGCCATCAAAGGTTAATTGTTACACGCTTGTACATCCTTTTGCGCAACGAAGCACCCATGTCTATAATGAGACTATGGGCAAGGAAGGAACTGGATGACTACAAAGAAAAAAACCTTACCACTTACTAAGGAACAATTAATTTCTGACTATCGTTTGGGTTACAAATCCAGACAAGCTTCTGTGATCGGTCGACGCGAAGTTCTAACCGGCAAAGCCAAGTTTGGTATCTTTGGTGACGGTAAAGAACTCGCCCAATTAGCCTTGGCGCATCACTTCAAAAAAGGTGATTGGCGTTCCGGTTATTATCGTGACCAAACCTGGCTATTGGCACTTGGGATCATGTCCCTCGAGCAATTCTTCGCCCAGCTATATGCGCATGCCGATGAAAACATCGAACCGCTCTCGGGCGGTCGTAATATGACCGGTCATTTTTCTTCCGCCCTGATCGACAAGGACGGTAATTGGCTCAATCAGATGGAGCGTTACAACACCAGCGCGGATATCGCCCCTACCGGTGCACAAATGCCCCGCGCGGTGGGGTTGGCTTATGCCTCAGTGTTATATCGAAAGAACGCCGAGTTAAAACAATTCGACCAATTTTCGAACAAGGGCAGCGAAGTGGTCTGGACGACAATCGGCAACGCCTCCACTTCTGAAGGCATGTTCTGGGAAGCAGTCAATGCCATTGGCGTTCTCCACGCCCCTGCGGTCATCAGCGTCTACGACGATGGCTACGGTATCTCTGTCCCCAATGAATTTCAGATGGTCAAAGAGAGCATCTACGATATTACCAAAGGCTTCGAGCGCATCCCCTGCCCAGCTGCTCAGTGCGACCGCGGTTACGATCTGTACCAGGTGCATGCCTGGGATTATGCTGCGCTTCTGGACACTTACGATCAGGCAGCCGAGCAGGCCCGAACGTATCATATCCCTGCCCTGATCCATGTCACTAAAGCCACCCAGCCCCAAGGGCATTCCACTTCAGGCTCACAAGAGCGTTATAAATCCAAGGAACGATTGGATTGGGAAGCGGAATTTGACTGCTTGCGCCTATATCGACTTTGGCTGATCGAGAACAATGTTGCCACAGATGAACAACTGACTGTCTGGGAAAAAGAAGATAAGCTAACCGTCGAAAAAGCCCGCAAGGCAGCTTGGGAGGCTTTCCAGGCACCCATGCGCACTGTCCGCAAAAATACACTTGAGAAAATCGCAGCGCTCGCCGCAGTTTCAAGTAAAAGCAACGAGATTGCACCACTTTCAGAAAGCCTGGCTAACCAACAGGATTTGTTCTTCAAGAGCACAGCCGAAACCGCCTACAAAGTGCTTGCACTCACCCGGGGGGAACCAAGCCCCGAGCGTGATGCCGTCTTGAAAGCTTACAACACGCTGGAGATGGACCGCAAATCCTATTACGACCGCTTCCTGTTGTCTGATTCAGCCCATTCGCCCTTCAAAGTCCCGGTTATTCAAGCCAAATTCAGCGCCGATTCAGCGATGTTACAAGGCTATGAGGTGTTAAACAAAGCTTTTGATTTGATGCTTGCCCGTGAACCGCGCCTGGTAATTTTCGGCGAAGATGTCGGTCATCTTGGCGATGTCAATCAAGGACTGAAAGGTATGCAGGAGAAATACGGTCCCTTGCGGGTTACAGATACTGGCATCCGCGAAACGACCATTCTCGGACAGGGAATTGGCCTGGCGCTGCGTGGTCTGAGGCCGATTGCCGAGATCCAGTATCTGGATTATTTACTCTACGCCCTGCAAATCATGGCCGACGACCTCTCCAACTTGCGTTGGCGCACGGCTGGTCAACAGCAAGCCCCTGTCATCGTCCGAACCCGTGGTCACCGTCTTGAAGGCATTTTTCACGCCGGCTCGCCGATGGCTGGCATCATTAACCTGGTGCGTGGTATGCATGTACTTGTGCCCCGAAACTTGACCCAGGCTTCAGGCTTCTACAACACCTTAATCCAGGGTGACGACCCGGCCATCGTGGTGGAATCACTCAATGGCTACAGGATACGGGAACGCCTGCCAGATAACATCGGCGAATTCACTGTTCCAATCGGCATTCCCGAAGTGATCACTCAGGGCAAGGATCTTACGATCGTATCTTATGGCTCTACACTCAGGATCGTTCATGAAGCGGTCAAGCAATTGGCAAATCTTGGTGTGGAAGCTGAACTGATCGACGTGCAATCCCTGTTGCCATTCGATATCAACGGCATGATCGTTGAATCACTGAAGAAAACTAATCGTATTTTGTTTGTTGATGAAGATGTTCCTGGTGGAACCACTGCTTACATGCTGCAACAGGTGCTGGAAAAGCAGGGAGGTTACGCTTACCTGGACTCCGCTCCTGTCACTTTATCCGCCGCAAACCATCGCCCGGCTTACGCAGACGACGGTGATTACTACAGTAAACCGAATGTTGAAACCATGATCGACGCCGCCTACGGGATCATGCGCGAAGCTGCACCATCCCGCTATCCGGCCATCCGATAGGAGGAATTATGCCCACAAAACTAATCGCTCCCCGTCCGGGGGAAGGTGTCGAAGAACTTGTCATCTCTGCCTGGCTCAAACAGGAGGGTGACACCGTTGAGGAAATGGAGTCGATCGTTGAGGTGGAGACCGACAAAGTCGTCACCGAGATCCCCAGTCCAGTAGCCGGCACCGTACTTAAAATTTATTTTCCACAGGGTCAATCGGTCAAAGTCGGAGAAGTCATGGCTTTGATTGGAACTCCAGGTGAATCAGAAGCGGCTAAACCTGTCGCCGAGCCAGTGAAAGAAATAGAGGTTGTACAAGCACCTGCTCAACCAGTGAAGCAAGAAGTCTCAACACCAACTGTAAGCAGCAATCAACACCTCTCCCCGTTGGTCAAGCGCATGCTTGAGGACAATCAACTCGACGCGGCCATGATTAAGGGCACCGGTGCGGAGGGTCGCATCACCAAGCAGGATGTTGAAGCTTACATGGCAGCGCCAAAACCCCTACCAGTGCCTGCACCTGAACCAGCACCAATGGCAACCAAGACATCATCAGTAGAACCTGTCGAGGGCGACCAGCTCATTCCCCATCTCAATTCACGCAAAGTGATCGCCGAACGCATGCTGGCGAGTGTGCGTACCTCGCCACATGTTTTGACGGTGATGGAAGCAGACATGATCAAGGTACTTGCCCACCGCGCCAAAAACAAAGTCGAATATGAAGCCAAAGGTGTAAATCTGACCTTGACTGCCTATTTTATCGCTGCGCTGGCAGATGGTCTCAAAAAACACCCCAAAGTGAATGCTTCATGGACTGAAGAAGGCTTGCTAATCCATCGTGACGTCAATATTGGCATGGCTGTTGCCTTGGGTGAAGCTGGTCTGATCGTGCCAGTCATCAAGAATGTCCAAAACCTCTCCCTCCAGGGTATTGCTCAATCGATCAACGACCTCAGTACCCGCGCTCGGAATAAGAAACTCACCCCTGACGAAGTCAAAGGTGGCACGTTCACACTAACCAACCATGGAACAGGTGGATCCATTTTTGCATCACCGATCATTAATCAACCGCAATTAGGCATCCTTGGCACAGGCATGATGCAAAAGCGCGTTGTGGTTGTGTCAGACGAACATGGCGACTCGATTGCCATCCGACCAATGGTCTATCTGAGCTTTGTCTTCGACCATCGCGCCTTGGACGGCGAATCAGCAGACAAATTTCTCGTCGATGTGAAACAGGTCTTGGAAAACTGGGCTTAGGTTGACTAATCAATTGTAAGAACCGGATGGATGCTGTAATCCATCCGGTCTCTATTAGCTAAAGTCCACTTGTAAAAATGCAAAAAATCCCAACAAAATAAGGATAATCATCAAAAATTGAATTAACCAACTCCCCATCAGACTTCCGACAGTCATGATCACGAGTGCTCCCAGAAGATAGATCAGGCTGCTGCGGGGTCGGTGATACTTAATTGTAAAGGGGTCATGGGTGATGAATAGGACTGATAGGGCAACCGTACCCAGTCCAAGCAGCATAAATAAACCAAATCCCACCATATTGCTGGGAAGACCCAAGAAATTCAATACTAATGGATGGCATGAAATCGATCGAGTGGATACGTAAACCGGTTGCCAACTGATAAACGACCTGGCAAGGACATACTTTCCGTTCACGATATTGGCTTCGCTGATTTTCCATGTCAGGTGCTGAGTTGCCGCCGCTTTCACCTTTACTGCCTCCACTGCATGAACCAAACCATTTTGAGAGTTGGGGCTGCTGATCACGGTTTGCACATAAGCAGTTAAGTCTTGGTCAGTGGTGTTGGTTAATGCGACCCCCACCAGCTTTGTTTCCCCATTCGCGATGAAGAGCGGACAGTGATAGTTCTTCATTTTAATACCAAAATCTTTGTCCTCGTTAAATGAACTCACATAGGGATAGCCCCAAAAAGCCAACCCTTCCATCGCAACATAGGTGTGGAGGATATTAAAAGCAAACAGCAAAGCCATCGCCACAATTAAAGCTATTAATATTCTGCGAGTACGAGGATTCAAGTTTTTGCCTTTCACATTTAAGTTTACTAAGTCTTACTGGCAAATACAAATCTGACATTTCCTTATAGATTGTTTTGATGCTAAAATCACTTCACAAGGAGATCGATATGACTGAAAAACAATGGAAAAACCCACCAGCAATGGCTATTGACGACAAGAAAACCTATTCTGCCACACTGAAGACCGACAAAGGCGATATTGTGGTCGGTTTATATGCTGACAAAGTACCCAACACCGTCAATAATTTCATCTTTTTAGCGCAACAGGGTTACTACGACAATACCATTTTTCACCGTGTGATTCCCAATTTCATGGTTCAGGGCGGTGACCCAACGGGTACTGGTCGGGGCGGTCCGGGCTATTCCTTCAAGGATGAGTTCAATTCCAAACTCCGCCATGACAAACCAGGCGTGCTTTCCATGGCCAACGCTGGTCCTAACACCAATGGCTCTCAATTTTTCCTGACCCATGTAGCAACCCCATGGCTGGATGGCAAGCACGCCGTTTTTGGCCAGATTATCAAGGGTTTGGACGTGTTGATGTCCATTCCCCCACGCGACCCGAATTTACTCGGCGCAACAGCGGTGAAGCTAATTACCGTCGAGATCATCGAAGAATAGAAACCTATCCATGACAGAGCCTCACCATCTCGTCGAACTGGACGGTCGTTCACTAACTTTCGAACAAGTCCTTCAGGTTGCCTTTCACCCGGAAACTGTAGTCAAGTTAGCTTCCATGGCTATTCCATCCATCGAGAGGGCAGCCAAAGCGGTTGCAGATTTTATCGATAACGGGCAGGTGGCTTATGGGATTACCACCGGATTTGGCGCGTTTAAAGACAAGCTGATTCCTCCCGAGGAAGTCGGACAACTACAGCAGAACATCCTGCTAAGCCATGCCGTCGGAGTAGGCAACCCACTGGACCAACCAACCACGCGTGCCATGATGCTGATCCGTGCCAACACATTGGCGCGCGGTCACTCCGGTATCCGGTTGGAAACACTCGAATTGCTTCTGGCGCTGCTCAACCTCAACATTTTGCCTGTCATACCTGAAAAAGGTTCTCTTGGTGCAAGTGGTGATCTGGCTCCTCTGGCACACATGTCCCTGCCGTTAATCGGGAAAGGCGATGTTCTATGGCAAGGGCAAACATTACAAGCAGTCGATGTTTTGGCCCAAGTCGGTCTGAAACCTGTCACTCTTTCAGCCAAAGAAGGCCTGGCGCTTACCAATGGCACGACCATGATGACCGCTCTTGGTGTCCTGACTGTCGCCAAAGCGGAAGTGATCATTCATACCGCCAACCTTGCCGCAGCTCTTGGACTTGAAGCCCAAGCCGGTACACTTTGGGCCTATGACGACCGCCTCCACGCCCACCGACCCCAGGCTTTCCAGCGTGAAACCGCAACTGAATTGCGAATGCTTTTGCAGGGCACAACCCTCAGCCGACCAGACGACCCCACCAATATTCAGGATGCTTACACCCTGCGCTGCGTCCCTCAAGTGCATGGCGCGGTTCATCATGCCATAAGCTACGCGAAGGATGTCTTAATTACGGAGCTTAACTCCGTCACCGACAACCCCTTACTCTTCTTTGATGATACTGATCAGGTTCAGATTATCTCTGGCGGCAACTTCCACGGTGAACCCTTGGCACTGGCGCTCGACTTCCTCAACCTGGCGCTGACCGACTTAGGCAACATGGCGGAACGTCGCATCGCCAAGTTGATTGACAGTCGCTGCGAATCCTGCACATACCCCCCCTTTCTGACTGAAAAAGGCGGCACCAATTCGGGTTTCATGCTCTTGCAATACACCGCGGCAGCCCTGGCATCCGAGAATAAAACGCTCTGTCATCCTGCCAGCGCTGATTCAATTCCATCTTCTGGGAACATCGAGGATCACGTCTCCATGGGTGCAAACTCAGCCTTACATGTGCGTGAAGTGTCCAAAAACCTGTGTGCAATCTTGGCTATCGAACTGATGTCGGCAGCACAGGCTGTTGATTTCAGGTTAAAACGTGACCCTTCAGCCAAATTTGGCCAAGGAACAGCGAAAGCCTATAGGATCATCCGCGAAGTTGTTCCATACTTCCCCCAGGATGCGTATTTCAAACCCTACCTGGATCGTTTAATCATTCTGGTTGAAGCAGGAAATTTCGCCAGTTTATATTGAGATTTGGTTCATCAGATTAATCGCCGGACCAAACCCCGGCGATTTTTGTTTTGCATACAGGACAACTTCCGTTAAAAATCTCGAATTCCCATAGGTCGTAATCTTGCCTTGAAATCAACTTATGACCACAACTCGGACAGTCAGTGTCCACTCTGCCGTGGATGTTGCCAGGATACACAAACTGCAGCCCGGCTTCGCGTCCGATTGTTTCAGCCAATTCCATTCTGGAAATTGGCGTCACAGGTGCGGTAGCGCGGTACTGCGGGAAGTAACGGCTCAAATGCCAGGGTGTTTCTACGCCAAGTTCCGCTGCGATGAACTCAGCCAAACCCCGCAATTGGACTTCGTCATCATTCACACCCGGCACCAGCAAAGTAGTAATTTCCAACCATACGCCAGCCTTGCGTAATCCACGGCAAGACTGCAAAACCGGTTCAAGATGCGCCCCTGCAAACTTGCGGTAGGCATCCTCAGAAAAGCCTTTGATATCAATATTGGCGGCGTCCAACCAGCTGCCCATCTCAACAATGACTTCCCGACTCATATAACCGTTGGAGACATAAACGTTCTTCAAGCCTGTTTGCTTCGCTAATATGGCAGTATCGCGGGTGAACTCATAGAAAACCGTAGGCTCGGTGTAGGTGTAAGCGATGCTGTCGCAGCCAGTTTCGATTGCCTGGCGTACAACCGCTTCTGGTTGGGTGATTGGCAACCTGCGATAGTCGAAACGAGCATCCGCCTGTGAAATTTCCCAGTTTTGGCACCAGTCACAACGCAAGTTGCAGCCCGGAGCAGCCACCGAAAATGCCCTGGAGCCTGGCAAAAAATGGTAAAGTGGTTTTTTCTCAATCGGGTCGACGTTCGTAACAATTAGCCGGCCATAGTTCAGGCTGACCAGCTTGCCGTCCTGGTTCTCGCGCACTTTGCAGATCCCGCGGCGGCCAGGTTGGATGACACACTCATGCGCACATAACAAACACTGCACCGTGTTTTCGTTTTGGATTTCGTAAAATGCTGCTTCAACCATCTTAGCTATATTTTACCCAATCATAGAAAGTACACGAGATTATCCAAATACATGAACGAATTAATAAAATCCAAATTCCATCTACAGCCCATCTAAATAGGTACTGTTTAGAATCACAACTTAGTCCGAAAAATAGAGGAGAAAAAGCATGGCAATATCTACACAGTTTCAAAAGCCGAGCAAACGTCGCAAAAATAACTGGATCCGCGGTTGGGTGCAATTATTCTTTTTTGTTCTTATCGCTCTAATCTCCGTCAATCACACTTTGGTGGAATCAGGCAAAGGTATCACTTTTCTTTCCTCGGCCTCCCTGCACGCGCTCTGCCCCTTTGGCGGCGTGGTCAGCCTCTATCAATTTATCACTACCGGCACCTTCATCCAGAAAGTGCACCAATCTTCTTTGATCCTGATGATTATTGGTTTAGTAATGGCTCTTTTTGCCGGACCGATTTTTTGCGGCTGGGTCTGCCCGCTGGGAACCTTTCAGGAATGGATCGCCAAACTTGGTAAGAAATTCTTCAAGAAACGCTACAATCATTTCATTCCCAATATCATTGATAAAGTTCTTCGTTACCTGCGCTATGTAGTTCTGATTTGGGTTGTTTATATGACTGCCAAATCGCTGACCTTGGTCTTCGCGAACGTTGACCCTTACTTTGCGCTCTTCAATTTTTGGAGCAGCGAAGTGGCTATTGGTGGCTTAATCGTCCTTGGACTTACCATTATCGCCTCCTTGTTCGTCGAACGCCCCTGGTGCAAGTACGCTTGTCCCTACGGCGCTGTTCAGGGTGTCTTCAATCTCTTCCGTATTTCCAAACTGCGCCGCAATACAACTACTTGCATCAACTGCAAGGCGTGCGACAACGCTTGCCCAATGAACATCGAGATCAGCACCGCCTCGGTGGTGCGTGACCACCAATGCATCTCCTGCATGGAATGCACGTCTTCTGCCCATTGTCCGGTTCCTGCAACAGTGGACTTCGTCATTGGAGGTAAGAAATGAGAATAACCTCTCGCTTTATGGCAATTTTTATTGTAGTGGTGCTTTTTGGTGGAATTATGCTGTCTACAGCCCTGGGATATTGGACCACCGAGACCACCAAGGAGCCCATTAAGTTCGCTGAAGGTGAGTTCGCAGGAGAATACAACCCCGCCGATATCCGCGGTTCTTATACCTTTGGGGATGTCTCCGCCCTCTTTGAAATCCCGCTTAATGATCTGGCGATTGCTTTCCGAGTTACTGATGCAGACGTGGCTGCGGTCCAACTCAAGACACTCGAAGAAAGATTTATCGAGCTCAGTGTCGATCTCGGGACCAGCTCTGTCAGGCTTTTCACCGCGCTCTACAAAGGCTTACCCTTTGACCTGACCACAGAGGACACTTATCTGCTCCCAGAAGCCACCGCACTCCTCAGAGAAAAAGCGACACTTACTCCTGAGCAAATCGCTTATCTTGAGAGCCATACCCTTAGCGAAGAGGAAGCCTTTGCCACTCCAGGAATGACTCTGGTCATCCCAACCGCCGTTCCTACCGTTGAAACCACCCCACAGGGCACACCACGCGTTGGCGCAGGTACACCTATCGGCGGGTCCTCCACACCCGACGCCGAACACACTCCAGAAGCTTATGCTATCGTCGGAAAAACCACCTTCCAGAACTTATTGGATTGGGGAGTCATGCAGGAGGATATTGAAAAAGTACTTGGCATAACCATGCCAAATGCAAACTTGCTAATTAAGGATTGGGCAACAACGCAGAGTTTGCTTTTCTCCACCTTGAAAACTCAGTTACAAGTCTTGGTAGATGCAGTAAAGTAAATTCACACCTGGATTGTGCCGGTCTCCGTGCCAATCTTTATCGGCTGACTGAGGACACATAGATAATTCAAGTACACAGCGGTGTGAAGACTCGCCGTAACTCTCCCATTCTCACTTGCTTCCGACCAGAGTCAACCGGAGACCAAAAGGTCACTTCTTGCCCACTGTGAGGACACCGGCGCGATCGGTTTAAGTCTTATGCGCCGAATTTTTCCAGCCGGTCTGCCAGCGAAAGGGCGAAGGGCATCAGATCGACCGCGTCAAACCGTGGTCCTAAACTTCCTGCCACACAGGCACGTTCGCCAAATTCCTTGATGCCATCGGGACGCGCATTCTTGGCATAGATCATCGTCGGTACAGGATGGGCTGAGTGCGACTTAACCTTGGCTGGCGTGGAATGATCACCAGTAATGATCAAGACATCCGGATCCAAGGCCAAAATACGTGGTAAAAGTGCATCAACTTCCTCAATAATATGAACTTTGCCATCAAAATTACCATCTTCACCGTACGAGTCAGTCTTCTTAATGTGCACAAAGAAAAAATCATGCTTGTTCCATTGTTCTTCAAGCATGCTGATCTCGTGTTTCATCGACTCAGCCGCGGGCAGAACGGTCATGCCCACCACTTTGGAAACCCCACGATACATCGGGTACATGGCAATTGCTACCGCGTCAACGCCCCAGGCTTCCTTGAACTTGGGCCAATTGGGCATTCCTGCGAACCCGCGCAACACAAAGCTGTTGGCCGGGTGCTCGTTTTTCAACACTTCATTAGCCTGACTGACAAATTCCCGTACTAATTCAGCGGTATGCTCACCAGCCGGAGATGTCGCTGCCGCTAAGTGTGCATGCTTGCCCGTCGCCTGCGGGTCTGTATCAATCACATCTCCCGAAAGTCCCTCCGCTCGAAGTACTAACACAAAACGGTATTCTTTTTCAGGAATCAGGAAGAGTTCAACACCGGGAAGTTGCACCTTTTCTTTGATCATATTACAAAGTCGTTCGCCTTCTTCGGTTGGGATGCGTCCCGCCCGGCGATCAATAATCAGACCATTGCTGTCAACTGTGGCAAAGTTGCCGCGAGCTGCCACATCGTGTGGTCCGAGATCAAAGTCCACTCCCAAGGCTGAAAGCACTCCCCGACCAATCTCAAACTTGGTGGGATTGTAACCAAATAGCCCCAGATGGGCTTGTCCGCTGCCAGGCGTGATGCCGAATGGCACCGAATGATGCAGACCAAGCATTGATTTCGTCGCCAAGGCATCCATGTTGGGCGTACGCGCGCTTTCAAGCTCAGTCTTGCCATCTGATTGCATGGGCAAACCGCCCAAGCCGTCCATCACCAGCAAAACGATTTTCGATTTCTGATCCTCTTTCAAAAGGGGCTTGATAAATTCAAAGTCCATGATTCCTCCGATGCTTTCTGATTAAGTTAATTATAGCTTTTGTGTCAGACCTGAACAATCTTTTCGGCCTATGAACTTTATTGTTTCGGACTTATTTGCAAGGTTTCATTATTCATGCGTTCAAGCATGCCAAGCACCGCTGAATTATCCAGATCGCCTTCCCCACTGGCGACCATACCATTAAACAATTGCGAGGCAACAGCTGTGATTGGTAAAGCAACCAGGTACTCCCTGGCGGTCTCCATGATGATTGCCAGATCCTTGGCCTGCAAACTGGCCTTGAAACCAGGTGTACGATTCCCAGCGAAGAGCCTGGGCGGCTTTACATCCAGCGTCCAACACTGTGCCGCGCCAGATCTAATAGCTTCAATGACCTTGATCGGGTCCGCTCCAGCTTTCTGGGCAAATATGAGCAATTCAGCTTCGGCGACCATTTGCGCAGCCA
Source organism: Anaerolineaceae bacterium (assembly GCA_049657925.1). GTDB lineage: Bacteria > Chloroflexota > Anaerolineae > Anaerolineales > Anaerolineaceae > Mesolinea. The sequence goes on along the minus strand of JBASOE010000004.1, from coordinate 8,895 downwards.
CCATGATCTGATTGGCAGCCTTCGCGATCTGCCCCGTTCCCGGTCCACCCACGTGGGTGATCGTTTTACCTTCGGCTTGTAGAACTGGCATAACTTTCTCCAGTGCTTCGGAATTGCCGCCCACCATGATGCTGAGCGTGCCATTTCGTGCGCCGATATCCCCGCCACTTATCGGCGCGTCCAGACTCTCAACACCGACTTCCTGCAACTTGGCAAACAACTCTCGGCTGCCAGCTGGTTTGATAGTGGAATGATCAATCAGGATCATCCCCGCATGCGCGCCTTCGATGACACCTGCTTCTCCCAACACCACCTCAAGCACATCCGGCGTATCGGAGAGGCATAAACACACCACGTCCGAAGCTCTGGCAACATCTGCTGGGGTTGCTGCCAGTTTAGCTCCCATGCTTACTAATTCTTCCGCTTTGGTAAGTGTACGATTCCAGACGGTGAGGGTGAAACCTGCTTTGAAGATGTTTTGGGCCATGGAATTACCCATGACACCGAGACCAATAAAGCCGATTCTTAGCATTGTGATCCTTCTTTCTTCATAAAACTTACAAAATTATAGCCTGATTAGTTCTGTGATTTCTGCAGTTTTCTAAGGTATACTAATTCGTTGGAAATCAATACTATCTCGGAGGATAAAAAAGTGGACCCACTATTAACTGGAACTCTCAAACCGAAAAGCTTGGCCATCATCGGAGCATCAGCTAACCCCGGAAAAATTGGCTTCAAGGTCGTTGAAGGCTTGATAAAAAGCGGCTACGAAGGCGGAATCTACCCAATCAACCCCAAGGACTCAGAAATCCTGGGAATTAAGGCATATGCCTCAGTCAAAGACGTACCCTATGTGATCGATGCAGCCGTGATTACCGTACCAGCCAAAATGACCTTGGATGTGGTGCGTGAATGCGGTGAAAAGGGTGTGAAAGGCGTCATCATCATCACCTCCGGTTTTGGTGAAGTTGGCGACCACGAAACTGAAGAAGCGATTGTTGCCACCGCCAAAGAGTTTGGCATGCGTGTTCTGGGTCCGAACATCATCGGTGTCATCTCCAACTCAGACAAAATGAATGCTTCCTTCGCGCCGTTCCTGCCTCTGTCTGGCAAAGCCTCTCTGGTCTCCCAATCCGGCGCGCTGTTGATCGCCTTGGACGCAGCTTCCTATTCCCGCGGCGTTGGATTTGACAAGATGATCTCCATTGGCAACATGTCTGATATTGACTTTGCTGACCTGGTTGCGTATCTGGCTGAAGACGAAGCCACTTCTTGTCTCACCTTCTATATTGAGGGCATCAAAGATGGTCCCCGATTCATGGAAGAAGCTCGCAAGTGCACCAAACCGATCGTCGCGATTAAAGCGGGTGTCTCGGCTCACGGCGCGGCTGCAGCAGCCTCCCATACCGGTTCGTTGGCTGGTAGCTCCAAGATCTACGAGGCTGCCTTCAAGCAATGCGGCGTTTCCGTGGCTACCGACCTGAACGACCTATTTGATCGCACCCAGGCCCTCTCGCTACAACCCCCCATGAAGGGCGACAACCTGTTGGTCATCACCAACGGCGGTGGTGTGGGCGTGTTGGCAACGGATGCGGCTGAACATGCTGGCTTGCCCCTGCACTTTGCCCCAGCCGATGTTCAGGAAGAACTCAAGAAACACATGCCCGATTTTGGTTCCGCCAAAAATCCAGTCGATCTGACGGGTCAAGCCGGCAACGAGTGGTATTACGAAGCCACGAAGTACGCTTTTGCGCATCCCTGGGTAGATGGATTGACAGTACTTTATTGTGAAACTTCTGTGACTGAACCACAGGAGATCGCTGAACATCTGCTCGCAGCTGTTAAAGACTCAGGTGTTACCGAAAAACCGATCACCATTTCTTTCGTTGGCGGCGAACGCTCCGACAAAGCCATGGCATGGTTGGTCAGCCAGGGCATTCCTGCTTTCAACGCCCCCGATCTCTCAGTCAAAGCCCTCGGCGTTTTGCGCGAACACCAGCGTATGCTGGAAGCCCGCAATGTCACACCCTATATCCCTGAAGGAATTGACTCCGCCAAAGCACGAGAGATCATTGCTGGCGCTCGTGCTATCGGCCGCACAGCCTTGACGGAAATAGAGGCCAAACAGGTTTTCAATGCCTATGGTATGCCCGTGACTGGCACCGAGTTAGCTAAAAACGAAGAGGAAGCAGTGCAGTTTGCCAACTCTCTTGGCTACCCAGTAGTGATGAAGATCGTCTCCCCCGACATCCTGCACAAATCGGATGCTGGTGCGGTCAAGGTCAATATCAAAGATGAGAAGATGGTGCGCGAAGCCTACAAAGTCATCCTCGAAAATTCACTGAACTATAAAGCCGATGCCTTCATCGATGGTGTGGCTATCCAGGAGATGGCACCTTGGGCAACCGAGGTCATCATTGGTTCTGTCAACGACACCACCTTTGGTCCTTCTGTCATGTTCGGCTTGGGTGGCATCTTCGTGGAAGTGCTAAAGGATGTTACCTTCCGCGTGGCACCCATTGGTGTAGAAGAAGCTTTGACGATGCTGGGCGAGATTAAGAGCGCAGCCATTCTGCGCGGCGTGCGTGGTGAAGCTCCCCGCGATAAAGCTGCCCTCGCCAAAGTTCTGGCGAACTACGCCTATATGATCCACGACCTCAAGGACGAAATCGCCGAATCCGACGCCAACCCCGTTATCGTTTACGAAGAAGGTAAGGGTGTCAAAGTTGTCGACGCCCGCATCATCCTGACCAAAAAGTAATCCTCGACGCCCGATTAGGCAATCTGAGCCACTGTTGGTAAAATCAGCAGTGGCTCTTTGATTTATTCGAAGACCGAAAGGAATTATTAACTGATGAAAAAGAGTTTTCTTATTGACATGGACGGCGTGCTTGTGCACGGCAAAAAACCTCTGGATGGTGCAAGAGAGTTCATCGAAACCCTAAAATTGCAGAAACGCAAGTTTCTGATCCTGACCAACAACCCACTATACACCCGCCGCGACCTGGCACATCGTCTGCAAGGCATAGGTATTCCGGTTGATGAAAACCACATCTATACATCCGCAAATGCGACGGCTGCTTTCCTGAACTGGCAGAAACCCAAAGGGACCGCTTTTGTCATTGGCGAGTTGGGCCTCAGTGAAGCCATTCACTCCATCGGCTACATTCAGACCGCCAACAACCCCGACTATGTTGTGCTTGGCGAGACTTTCTCTTATAGCATGGATCAAATCACAGTCGCGATCCGCTTGATTAAAGATGGCGCACGTTTTATCGCCACCAATCCTGATCCAAACGGTCCCTCTGAAATGGGTATTGTTCCGGCTGGTGGCGCGATGGCAGCCCTGATCGAAAAAGCCAGTGGCGTCTCCCCACTATTTATCGGCAAGCCCAGCGCATTGATGATGCGCCTGGCGCTTAACGACATCGATGCCCATTCCGAAGAAACGATCATGATCGGCGACCGCATGGATACTGACATACTGGCTGGCACCACTTCCGGCATGGATACCATCCTTGTGCTTTCAGGTGTAACCAGCGAATCCATGGTCGAACGCTTCCCGTATCGCCCTACTTATGTGCGGGAATCTGTCGCCCAGATCAAACCAGAAGAATTCGACACCCGTCGCAAAGGATAATCCGGTGAATCCAGACCTGAGTCGCCGTGATTTCATCAAACACAGTTTGATGGGTCTTAGTGCGGCAGCTCTTCTTCCGCGCGAAAGCGTAAATTCATTCGCGAAAAAACCCCGCTATATGCGTGTGGGTGAAAAAGAAGGTGTAAGCATCTATCGACAGCCAGACGAAGATAGTGCCATTGTTTACACCCGACCTTACAACGATATCATTACAGTTTATGATGAAGTGGTCGGTCCAAACGGTCCAGCTTGGAACCCGGTCTGGTTTCGCTGCTGGGGTGGATACGTTTTTAGCGGTTTGCTATACGAAGTCAAGTACGAATTGCAGGAGGTAGCGTCAATTATCCGCGAAGGTGGCCAGCTTGGTGAAATCACCATGCCTTATACCCGCAGCTACTTTTACAGCCGATATCAAGGCTGGATACCTGAATACTTACTTTACTATCGCTCCTCCCATTGGGTTGTGGACCTAATCGAAGGACCCGACAAGAAACCCTGGTACACCCTTCTGGATGAACTGATTAGTGTCAAATACTCCATCCCGGCAGAACACATGCGCCTCATCCCTGATACAGAACTCAAACCCATCAGACCCGAAGTTCCACGAGAAGAGAAATTGATTAAAGTCAACCTGGCACTTCAATCTTTGGAAGCATATGAGGGCGATAACCTGGTATTTTCTACCAAGATCTCATCTGGCAGTCCTACCCCAAATGGTACTTACAACATTCAAACCAAAATGCCCTCAAAACATATGGGCAATGGCAACATGACCGATTGGGATCTGGCTTACGAATACGTCGGCGTACCCTGGAATTGCTTCTTTGAGATGAAAGCGGGCATGGCCACTCACGGTGCTTACTGGCACACCAACTTTGGCACCCCCATGAGTGCTGGATGTCTGAATATGGCAATTGATGATGCCAAATGGATTTATCTATGGACTTCTCCCATCCCGGATCCGACGAATTGGGCAACTCACGGTTACGGAACACCAATTCAAATTAGTCTGCGCTAAACAAATTCCATAAAAGCCTGGTTGCCAACCATCACCCCCTGTTGGGTCAGCCGCAAAACACGACCGTCACTGCCATCCACCCATTCGACCAATCCCCTCGCCAGAATGCGTTTTATTTCTTTGGCGAAGACACTTGTCATTTCCTGGCCGTAACGGTCGAGGAACGCGCGTTCCGAAATACCCTCCCTCACCAAACGCAAACCTAACATCATGGTTTCCTGCATGGAAATTTTCGGGGTGACTTCAAGCACTTCAGCGGTCGCGGGTGAGAGCCAATTCTCCCACAGCAGCGGTTCACTCATCATCCTGCCGATGTATTCGATGGTGTTTTCGACGTTAAAGGACCGACAGCCATCGAAGCACCTATGCGCACCTGTACCAAAAGCATGATAAGGTTGGTTATGCCAATACACCTTATTGTGCTGCGATTCGAGTCGTTCTTCACGCGCCCAGTTCGAAATTTCGTAATGTTCGAACCCAGCTTCGCCAAGCATAACACGAGCCATGAGGTACATATCTGCCACAACATCACCTTCCGGCAGATGCATCTTGCCTTGACTCACATGCTCAAACAGAAGTGTCCCTTCTTCCAAAATCAGCGAGTAAAGCGAGAGGTGTTCAGGGTTTAACGCAAATACTGCTTGCAGATTATTTTTCCAGGTTTCTAATGTTTGACCTGGGATACCAAAGATCAGGTCCAGGCTGATGTTGTCAAACCCTGCAAGGCGGGCTTGCTCACACGAAGCGATAATCTGCTCAACAGAGTGAATCCTCCCCAATGCTTTTAACTCGTCATCCAAAAAGGATTGTGCTCCGAAACTCAGTCGGTTGACTCCTGCTTCAAGTAATCCGCCAAAATCCAAACTCCTGGTAGTTCCCGGGTTTGCCTCCAGGGTCACTTCCGCGCCTTTAACGACCTCGAATTGCTGTTTTACCTCTCCAAGAACCACCTTTACCTGATCAGCTCTCAATAGCGATGGTGTTCCCCCACCGATGTAAACCGACTCGATTGGACCCCCTCGTTTGCCGCTGCGCTCACCTACAAATCGCACTTCTTTTACCAACGCGTTCAAATATGCGGGTACGATTTTCGTCATACCAGCTTCAGTGATAAAATCACAATACTCGCATCGGCGCAGGCAAAATGGAATGTGTATGTATAAACCAGTCATTCTGGTGATTGTACCTCACTGATTTGAGTACAATTTATAACTTGGAAATTTGGAATGGCAACAGAAAAAAATCAGAAAAATACTAAAATTTGCCCGGTCTGTGGCACAAAACTCTCTGAGTCTGCCAGTCGCTGCCTTGTCTGTGGCACCCAACTAAATGTTACAGCCTCAATAACTAAGAATGGCAACACCCAACCTAAACGCACCATTTCAGAGGTAAAACTCAGCTTGCCACTGGCAATTATCATTGGCGCAGTCTTCCTGATCTTGGTTGGATTTTTAGCCTATTTCATCTTTCAATCGACACTCACTCCCACGGATGGTTTACCAACAAGCACGCCTACTGAGACAATTCCCGCCAATGCCACAAGCACCATGACCCCGACGCACACGCTCACGCCAACCCCAGCGCCTACCCTGACTCCTGAACCACCCATCCAGGTGACCGTTCAGGCTGGTCAGTATTGTTCGACGTTTGCTGGTCTCTACAATGTTTCACAGGAAAGCATTCGCATCTTGAATAATTTAGGTATAGATTGTGCCTTAAGCGAAGGCATGACGTTGATGATTCCCCGGCCAACGATCACTCCTACAACAGCACCTTCACCGACCATCGATATGACCGCTGAATCTGATCCCTTCCTCGATTGTGAATACGATAGTGTCGTGGTCAGTGCAGAGACGACTTTGTTTGGACTCTCAACCAGCTACAACGTCCCCATGGAAGAAATCAGGGCTTTCAACGGTATGACAAATGACATCCTGCGCCAGGGTGACACGGTCAAGATCCCGTTGTGCAATCGCCGCGCGTTCAATGCGCCAACACCCACCCCCACCAATTGCCCACCCTATCCAGCACCCAGCTTGCTCTTGCCTGCGGATGGACAGGCTTTTGGGTCCAGCGCGGATTCGGTCGCGCTGCAGTGGTCTGCGGTCGCTGACCTAAGCAATAACGAACTCTACAGGGTCACCGTGCAAGACTTGACCTCTGAAACAGAGAAAATCCTCGTGCAGTACATTCGGGACACAAAATTCATTCTGCCTGCTACTTTCAGACCTGTCGACACTACCGCGCATGCCATCCGCTGGTCTGTGGTCGTCGCCCGTCAAACCAACTCAGGTACTGAAAATCCCACTTATATAGATGCTGGGTTGAGCAGTGAAAGACGAGTCTTTACTTGGACAGGCACTGGCGCTGCGGTTCCAGAACCCACCCCTACTCCTTAAATGAATCGAGCGGCTCCGATTTGGAGCCGCTCTCAGTATTACGTCAATTACTCGTCAAGAAAAAAAGTCGCCTGTATGGCTGCCGCAGCACCCATGCCAGCCGAGGTGACCACCTGTCGGTAATGATTATCCGCGATTTCGCCAGCAGCGAAAACACCAGGCACCGAGGTCATCATGTTCTCATCGATTTTTACGGTCCCATCCACAAGCAGCTCCACTTGACCTTTAAGCATCTGGGAGTTCGGGTCGTGACCGATAAATACGAATACTCCATCACTGGGGATGGTGCTCGTTTCACCAGTGATTCTGTTTTCTATCTTAAGTGCGGTCACATTTTCCTCACCAATAATTTCCTTGACCACCGTATCCCAGATGAAAGAAATTTTCGGGTTTGCCTTGGCTCGCTTTTCCAAAATTGCACCTGCTCGAAGTTCGTTTCGACGATGGATGACAGTAACTGAGTTGGCAAACCGCGTCAAAAACAAGGCTTCCTCCATCGCGCTATCACCACCTCCAACGATATGAATATCTTTTCCTCTATGAAACCATCCATCACAGGTAGCGCAGTAGGACACTCCCCGTCCGGTCAATAACTTTTCCCCAGGGACACCCAGTCTTCTGGAGGATGCACCGAGCGAAAGAATAATGGTGTCTGCTTGATAAGTCGTCGAAAAGGTCCTGACTTCAAAGGGTCGAACACTCAAATCTACTGATTCTGCCTGTTCATAGACTACTTCCGCACCAAAATTAACAGCTTGCTTCTCGAACAATTGCCCAAGCTCTGTCCCACCAATCCCGTCCGGAAAGCCGGGATAATTCTCGATGAGGTTGGTCAGCGCAGCCTGACCATAGGGTACCATTCCAGTCAAAACAACCGGTGCCAGGTCTGCGCGAGCCGCATAGAGAGCGGCTGTAAGTCCTGCAGGACCAGCCCCGAGGATTAATACTTTTGTGTGAACTTTTTCAGTCAAATCACTACTCCACTTAGATTCATTTTCACGACGCAAGCTCTGCGTCAGCCAACTCCAGCGCTTTGTCGATTACCGCAAAGCCTTCCCTGAGTTGGTCATCCGTAATTATAAGTGGAGGAATGATCAAAAGCATATGAAAAGTGTTATACATGAATACACCTTGCTTAAGAATTTCAGCTTTTACCTTGGTCATTGACGCCGTTAATGGTTGATCAGGGTCGGTAAAAGGCTCTCGTGTTAATGAGTTGCGAACGAGCTCGATCACCCCAAACAGACCGATAGAACGCACATCACCAACGCTGGGGTGTTTGGCTCTGATTTCAAGCAACAATTGTTTCAAGGTCTCTCCTCTTGCTGCAGAATTTTCCACCAGTTTTTCCTGTTGAATCACTTCTATGTTTGCTATTGCCGCCGCGCAAGAGACCGGGTGCCCTGTGTAAGTCATGCCTCCAAAGAAAGTTTTGTCTTTGAAGTAATCAAAGATCTCACGTCGCATGGCAACCGCTCCCAGCGGGGCATATCCTGAGGTGAGACCTTTTGCCATGGTGAAAATATCAGGTTTCACATCCCAATGTTCCATGGCAAACATCTTTCCAGTCCGGCCAAAGCCTGTCATCACTTCATCAAGAACCATCAGAATCTTGTAATGATCACAAATTTCCCTCACCCCTTTTAGGTAACCATCCGGCGGAATGATGATGCCATTCGTGCCGGTAACAGGTTCAAGCAGAATGGCAGCGATCTTATCCGCACCCTCAAAACGGATGACTTCTTCTAGGTTATCAAGGTAAGCCTGTGCGTAAACTGAATCAGGCACCAGTCCGCGACCTTTAAAGAACACAGATCGATAGCGGAACGGATCCAGAA
>JBASOE010000003.1:0-48616 GCA_049657925.1 Anaerolineaceae bacterium | reverse complement strand
ACCAATCACCAAACTACGAGATCGCCACGCAAAACAGCTCGCGATGACGGGATTCGAGCGTCATTGCGAACGCAGTGAAGCAATCTCGCAGCTGATCGGTTATTATTTTGATCATCTGAGTCTCGTGTAGTTGTTGCTGTACTACGAGACCGGCACGCAACACAGCTCGTAATGACGAAATTCAAGCGTCGTTGCAGACGCAGTGAAGCAATCTTGTAGTCCATCCCTCCCGCGCCTGCCGAGAATCGAATCGCAGTGAAGCAATCTCGTAGTCCCTCCCGCGAGTGCCCACCAAGAATCGGACAGGTATCATCGCATGCACGAGAAACCATCTCAAAAACTATCCCGTCCTTGCGAACGCAGTGAAGCAATCTCGTAGTTATTTCTGTCATTGGGATCGCAGTGAAGCAATCTCAGAGTTAATTAGTTGAATTTTCCTGATACTTTGGCCCACAACCGCCCCTTACTATACTACGAGATCGCCACGCAAATGAGCGACGACGGGATCGACTGCGAACCCTTACGAAGGATCTGGTAGTTTGTTTTCAAAAGGCCAGATCCTTCGCGATGACGGGATTCGAGCGTCGTTGCGAACGCAGTGAAGTAATCTCGTGTCTGATCGGTTGTAATACTGGTTCTCCGAGCCTTGTTTGCTCATTACTTGTTTGTTCATTACTATACTCCGAGACCGCCTCTCATAACCCTAACTTCATTCCCTACAAGGTGGTCTATGGAGGAGTAAGTGGGGACGCAAGCAGCAACACAGACCTGTCCCCCTTTAAGGGATCACGAAGATGGAATGATGTGAAGCAATGGCGTTATTTCTCTTATTTTCTAATTCCAACAGAACTGAAACGAAAAAATGAATTTTCTTGAACCGTGATATCATCTCGCTATGTTTGAAAACCGACCCAATCAGCCTACAAAACCAATCCAAGAAGAGTTGGATAGTTCCCTGCTGACCCCCTCCGATGGCAGTTTCGTCCAGCGCGCCTGGGAGCGCTTGGTGCAATTCGGTTTGGGTGAGGCAGCGGCCCGCATTGGCACTGTGGCACTGACCACCTTGCTCATGTTGGGGGTGGTGTTCGTGATGGGGCGATTCTACGTCTCCACCCGAGGAACCAGCGCAATCAGCCGCGATATCGACCTATCAGTTTCCGCGCCGACCCCGACCACGGTTGTCTTTGCCCCACCTTTTCTGCCTGGAATGGAGGTTGCCAGCTCGAACGCCATTTCGCGAGATGCCACGCTTCACACCATCCTGCCTTCGGTTTCACGTACCGAGCTGGTCAGTTATACGGTCCAGTCAGGTGATACGCTTTTCACCATCGCTGAGCGCTATGGTTTACGGCCCGAAACCCTGCTTTGGGGTAACCGTTACACCCTTGGTGATGACCCTCACACTATCTTCCCGGGCCAAGTGTTGACCATTCTACCCATAGACGGCACACTGCATCGCTGGGCGGCTGGTGAAGGGCTAAATGGCGTGGCTGCTTTTTACCGCGTCACCCCTGAAGTGATCATCAACTATCCAGCCAATCGCCTGAATGCGGCGACTATTGGCGACTATGCCAATCCGAACATCGCGACGGGCACACTTCTGATCGTCCCAGGTGGTTTTGGTGAATTCCCAGACTGGCGCACACCGCGCATCTCGCGCACCAACCCAGCCACTGCTACTTATGTGGGTCCTGGCGCTTGTACCGAAGCTTATGACGGCGTTTTGGGCACGCTCAACTTCACCTGGCCAACCATCAACCATTATCTCAGTGGATACGACTTCTCGCCTGACGCCAATCATTACGGCATTGATCTGGCTGGCCATGCAAGCGAGCCAATCTGGGCCGCGGATAACGGCGTGATCGTTTATGCCGGTCTGAATGACCTCGGCTATGGTGAAATGGTGGTTATCGACCATGGCAATGGTTGGCAGTCGCTATACGCCCATTTGGCTACTGTGATGGTAACTTGCGGGCAGGAAGTTTACCGCGGCGACCAGATAGGCACCATGGGTTCGACCGGATTAGCCGATGGCGTGCATCTGCATTTCGAGATGCGTAGCGACGAATTTGGCCGCGTCAACCCCTTTGATTACCTAAAGTAACGTCTGAAACCCAGTCATCCATCAACATCGTGAAGAATGAGCATGTCCACAGATGTGGGCTGTGTTAAAATGAAGCCATGCAGAAAAAACCGCTCACTGATCTGCGTCCCTCCCCTATCGCCGGCAGTTGGTATTCTGGTGACCCGGCAGACCTTGAAGCTGACATTCGCGAATTTCTTGATCAAGCATCCCAGCCAAACCTTGATGGCGAAGTTGTCAGCCTGATCGTTCCGCATGCCGGGCATATCTATTCTGGTTTGACCGCAGCGCATGCATTTAAAGCGATTGAGGGCAGGCATTTTCAGCGGGTTGTGATCGTGGCGCCTTCTCACCATTCCTATCACGCCCCATTACTGACCACAGGTCACCAGGCATATTGGACCCCACTGGGGGTTGTACCGGTTGACCATGAAGCCATGGAAAGCTTGAACCTTGAGATCACTCCGGTGCGTAATGACCGCGAGCATTCCCTCGAGATCGAGTTACCATTTCTGCAAGTTCTACTGCCCGAAGGCTTTAGTCTGGTGCCGATCGTGGTGCTGGACCAATCCCCAGAGATGATGACCGAACTCGGAGAAGCTTTAGCGAAGTGGGTCAGAGGGTTGCCTGCCGACCAAAAGACTCTTTTGATCGCCTCCAGCGATCTTTCCCACTTTCACCATGAAACCCTGGCCAACCAATTGGATAAACAGATCGTCGATGCATTGGCAGACATGTCTGTCGCCAAACTCTACCAGGTATCACGTCAAGGAACCGGTGAAGCTTGTGGCTTGGGACCTATGGCCGCAATTCTGACCGTGAGTAAAACGCTGGGAGCTGACCGTGTGACCATCTCAGACTATCGAACTTCCGCAAAAGTGAACCACGATACCAGTTCAGTGGTGGGGTACGTTTCGGCTATTCTGACCAAATCAGGTTAGGCGCGAAACCATGATTAATCAATCCCGCTTGCTCTTGTTTCTTGGACTGTCGCTGCTACTCTCGGCGTGTGTTCCGGAGCTACAGGGGCGCCCGACAATTACCCCCAGCTCTGTCCCAAGCAGAACCTACACTCCGCAACCTACCGCGACCTTTACCCTGGTGCCCAGCGTCACCCCCACCGAAACACCCACACCAACCATCACAAATACAACTGTTCCCAGCGCGACGCCAACTGAGACACCCACGCCGGTCCCTTCAGACCCAGCGCTGCTCTTCCCACTTAAGGCTGGGAATATTACTGTTGATTGGTCCTACGGATTGATCACCAATCGCGTCCTGGAAACTGATGGCAGCGCCAAGGAACTTTCGGCGATGTTTGCTTTTCAGTTGTTGGATCGAGGTATTCATTCCGAGACACGCGAAATTCTTGGAAACAAGGTGACGGTTTATTATTTGCGCGTCAGCCACGACTTTAGAGGCAAGCCACAGGAAGTAAAGCTGATCCTGACCGGATTCTTCGGTGAAAATTTAGCCGTCGCTGGTTTGCCTGCCGACGGAGCGTCTTATCTCAGCCTGCGCCAACAGCGCGCTTTTGTGACTTTTGAACCCTGGCTGATTGCCCAGGATTGGCGCTTGCCCATTGACCGTCGGCAGCCCTTGTTTGAAACAGTGTTGCTGGCTGATTTTGAGCGACTGTTGACCAAGCTGCCGGACAAGGTGATTTTTTTTGCCGATCATCCGATCATCTGGCGGCCGGACAACTTCAGACAGGCCAAATTGGATATGCAGCGCTTGAGCGCGACTGCTGCCAGATATGCGCCATTTTTCGATTTTGACGATTTTGCGGTGAATCAAACCGCCAGTTTGAATGCCAAAACCTGGCGCGATTATATTGTCGACCAGAAACCTGTTCCGGTTGAGATGGAAGGCAAGCTGGAATTCTCGGCTGATTACCTGGTGTTGGTTACTCCATGAAGCGCTTCGTTGAAGTAGCGGTCAACGTTGCCAATATTGATCGGGCTTACCATTATGCGGTCCCGGAAGAGCTCGAAGGAGAGGTGGAGCCGGGCGTGTTGGTGGAAGTTTCGTTTAATAATCGTAAGGTTCAGGGGGTTGTTTTAGGGTTCGTGAACCAGCCTGAGGTGGCTGAGCCACTCGACATTCTGGCTCTGCATGACGAAAACACCTTGCTTACACAGACGCAATTGGATCTTGCGCATTGGCTTGCTGAAGCAACCTTTGCACCCCTGAGCAGTTGTGTGCGCATGATGATTCCGATTGGGTTGTCTCAACAGGCGGATGTCCTGGTGTCGCTCACGAACCAAACTGAATTGCCTGCCGATTTGACCAAAACTCAAGTCAGGTTGTTGAATCTGCTAAGGGAGCGCGGCGACCTGCGTGGAAACCAATTGGATCGTGCCTTTGGTCCGCAAAACTGGCGCGCGGCACTCAAAGCGCTCAAGACAGCAGGTCTGGTTAACGCTTCTCCTTATCTGCCCCCTCCTGGCATTGCCCCCAAAACCATACGCACCGCGCAGCTCACCATTCCACCGGATGAGGTCGCGAATGTGCCAGACACATTGCTCGGCAAGTCATCCTCTGTGGCTGAGCGTCGGCGAAAAGTGCTTGATGTGCTTGCTCAGGAAGCCTTTCCGCTCGATTTTTCGTGGATTTACGCTCAGACAGATGCTACTTATGCTGATCTCAAGTGGCTTGCTGAGGTCGGTTTCGTCTATTTCAATGAAACTGAAACCTGGCGAGATCCGTTGGTGAAGATCAAGGCTGGTCGCAGCATTGTGCCGGAGCTGACTGATGACCAGGCAACGGCGTGGAATCAAATTAGCCAATCGCTTGAAACCCCCAGGGCTGCCCCGATCCTGCTGCATGGCGTTACCGGTTCAGGGAAGACTGAGATTTACCTCAGAGCACTTGACCATCTGGTAAGGCAAGGGAAACAAGCGCTGGTGCTGGTTCCAGAAATTGCCATGACACCCCAGACCGTACGGCGTTTCATGGCGCGCTTTCCCAACCAGGTTGGTTTATACCATTCAGGACTGTCCACTGGCGAGCGCTACGACGCCTGGCGCAGGGTGCGCGCGGGCAAGCTCTCAGTGGTAGTGGGCACACGCAGCGCCCTCTTCCTGCCGTTTACCCGGCTTGGGCTGGTTGTGCTGGACGAGTGTGACAACGAATCGTTTGATGAGGTCGAGCGCGAACCCTTCTATCATGCGGTGGAGACAGCCGCAGCATTGACCGAGTTCACTGGCGCGCATCTGCTGCTTGGCAGTGCCACCCCACGCATCACACAATTCTTCATGGCTCAAAGAGGTCTGTGGAACCTGGTGGGTCTGCCCCGGCGCATCCTTGCACACCGTGACACCATCCTGGAACAAGCCGCCATCCACCACTTTACAGTTCCCACCATGAGCACACCGCTACTCGAAAAAGACCTGCCCAAAGTTGAGATTGTAGATATGCGTGCGGAATTAAAGGCCGGTAACACACACGTACTTTCCCGGCTGTTGAGAAACCAACTGGAGCAGGTACTGAAGCGCAACCAACAAGCGATTTTGTTCCTCAATCGCAAAGGCACTTCCACTTACGTATTCTGCCGCAACTGCGGCGAAGCGCTGCGCTGCCCGCGAGAGGGCATGCCGTTGATTTATCATAAGGCTCGCGCCCGGTTGGTTTGCCATACCTGTGGATACACGCGCAAGATGCCCGAAAAGTGCCCGCACTGCGGCAGCAACCAGATCAAACAATTGGGTTTAGGCACCGAGAAGCTGGAAGAACTGATTAAGGAAGAGTTTCCTTATGCACGAGTTTTGCGCTGGGACGCTGAAACAAGTTCGGGAAAGGGTGACCACGAGTTGATTCTGAGCCACTTCGTTAGCCATCGGGCGGACGTGTTGATTGGTACTCAAATGGTCGCTAAAAGCCTTGACCTGCCGCTGGTGACACTGGTTGGGATTGTATTGGCGGAAGTTGGTCTCAACCTGCCGGATTATCGTGCCGCGGAGCGCACCTTTCAGGTGCTCACCCAGGTTGCTGGGCGGGCTGGACGCAGCCCCTTAGGCGGCGGTGTGGTGCTGCAAACATATCAGCCTGACCACTATGCCATTCAATTTGCTTCCAGGCACGACTATGGTGGTTTTTACGAAAAAGAGCTGGTAAATCGAAAGTCGCTCAACTATCCACCTTACACCAAGCTAATTCGACTTGAATATCGGCACACAAACGAGGAAAAATGTATCACCGCGGTTGAGGATTTGGCTGGAATCCTCGAAAAAGAGATTGAAGCTTCTGGGAAGACCCAAACTGACTTCATTGGACCATCTCCTTGCTTCTATCGCAAACTACAGGGGCGCTTCAGATGGCAGCTGATCTTGCGTGGTCCTGACCCGTTAGCGCTGCTCAAAGGTCTGCCATTGCGAGGCTGGAAAATCGAAGTCGACCCCCCGAACCTGCTATAATTTAGCTCTGAGATCAAGAGTTTTCAGGAAAACGCATGCACGCAATCGGAAAAGCAATAAAGTACTGTTATTACGTGGTTGGCGAGGTTTTTTATCGGCCGCGTCTATTGCTCATGCTGTTTGTCTTCCTGCTCGAAAGTCTGCTTGCTGCCGGGTTGGCACTGGCACTCAGTACCATCGTGATTCATTTTCTTGGCCTGGGCTTTTGGGGGTTGTTTTTGATCGGCGTGGTAATGGCTCTGTTCCTGTTTGTTTTCTACTATCTCTACCAATTGCTCAAGGCGCGCACGATTGCTGTTCACGAAGGAGTCGTTGACCAATCCGGTCAACGATTGAAATTGCCTGGGTTGGCATGGCCAGTTCTTGGCTATACTTTCCAATATCTGGTATCTTGGCGTGATGCGGGCAAACTCAACTGGCAGAATGGCAAACATCTCATGTTGCCGTTGATGGTGAAATATCGGGACTCATTTGGCGGGGCATATCGCCGACTTCAGGATTTAAAGCTGAACCATGCGTTGCGTCTTGACCCACACTTGGTGGCGGCAAGACCTCTGACAATGATTTTCTGTCTCGCAGCAATATTTGCTGGGATGGGACTTGGTGTCTGGTTGGGATTCGCAGCTGCGTCAGGCATTGTAGTGCCCTTCATTCGGCGGGTTCAAGCGATCGGACTGGCCTTGTTGGTCTTTTTGGCGATCAGTTGGCTGCCCTTAGCGCTCTCAGCTGTGAAAAACGGTCTATATCAAGCCGACCTTTTATCCGTGGAACTTGCCGACCAACCAGGCTATATGCCTGAATTGCTTGCCAATGTGTTTGGGGGAAGATCCTGAGCATGCTAAGGCGGGAGGTATTGTCCTGGGTTGATGTCAGTCGACTTGTCGACCATTTGATCTCCCAAATTAACCACACTTATGACACTTTGATTATGATTACTCCCACCGGATTGGTGCCAGGTGGGTTGTTGGCTAACGCCCTCAAGATGCCCCAGGTTTTTACTGCCCGCGTGGAATTTCCCTCTATCGATACGGAGCAGTTTACGAAGCACACGTCGTTATTGGCGCTGCCAAGATTTCTCGATTTTCCGCCAGCAAGCAAACTGAAGGGGCAACGTTCGTTGATCGTAGACTCGAACTGGGAGTGTGGAAGGCTCCTATCCAGTGTGCGCATGCGTGCAGAGGCCTTTGGCGGTGAGGCCCACATTGCGGTGCTGCACTTCTGCCCGAATAAAAACATGCTCGAGACCTTAATGCCTGATTATTATGCTGCTACGACCGATGCCGAGATCATCTACCCATGGGAAATTGGTTTTAGTGATCAATCAAAATTTCTCCCCAAGATGAGGTAATTATGGCTGACTACGATAAAGGATTTTTGCAAGAACCTCCCAACCAGCAAGATCTTAAGTGGTATGACACGCTGACAATCAACTCGATCTGGTTCGCCATCTCGACCCGCAGCAATATTTTGACGCCATTGCTGCTACCATTGCTGGTACAGCGCTTTATGGGAGATGCAGCCAAAGGTGAAGCATACGGCAACCTGCGGTTAATCTCACTGATGATCGCCCTATTAGTCCAGGCATTGGCTGGCATGCTTTCAGATCGCAACACCTCCAAATATGGTCGGCGTCGACCGTTTATCCTGATCGCAGCGATCCTTGATGTGATGACCTATATTGCCATAGGCGTTATCGCAGCAACCATGAGTGGTCAGGCTGGTTATACGGCTCTGTTCATTATGGTGGTCTTATCGATGGCTACTACCAACTTCATGCACGGACCCGCCCAGGGGTTGATCCCCGATCTGGTTCCAGCCAATAAACGCGGGCTCTATTCTGGCATCAAAGCTATGTTTGAGGTGCCCTTGCCGCTGATTTTTGTCTCCTTTGTGGTCTCAAAAATGATCGCCAATGGTAATTATTGGGGAGCGATTATTGCGCTTGTGGTTGTGTATTTCATCTGTGTTGGTCTGACCATGTTTGTTAAGGAACAACCGTTGCGTGAGCAGCCGAAACCTTTTGACAAGAGTTCAATCTTGAGGTTGGTGCTAATGACCGGAGCTTTTACGGTGGTAATTCTGGCTATGGGTGCAATCGTGCGTTGGGTGTTGCCGCAGTTAGTTGAAAATCAAACAACGACCAAATCACTTCTGATCCTGGGGGTGGGGCTGGTGACTATGCTGATCGCTGTGGCAATCGGGGTGCTTCTGAGTCTGCGCATAAGCTTGGGCAATGAAGCAAAACATCATCGTTCCTTCAGTTGGTGGGTAATCAGCCGTTTGTCTTTTCTGGTTGGAGCTACAAGTTTGTCAAGTTTTGCCTTGTACTTTCTCCAGGAGCGCTTCCCAGAGATGACAGGGGATCTGGCCGCGAATCCCACTTCAACACTGATGCTGATGGTTGGTGTGGCTTTACTGATATCTTCCTTGCCTGCTGGCTTTCTGACCGACAAATTTGGCACCAAACCATTGCTGGTCGCGAGCGGTATTCTGGCGGCTCTTGGTACCGTCGTCGTGATACTCGCACCGAATATGAACATCATTTTAGTTGGGGGGTTTGTGATCGGGCTGGGCATCGGCATCTTTTACTCAGCCAACTGGGCTCTGGGCACAAGTCTGGTGCCTAAAGATGAGGCTGGTCGCTATCTGGGGCTTTCCAACCTGGCCGGAGCAGGCGCAGGGGCGATCGGAGCCTACATTGGCGGTGTGATTGGTGACAGTGCCAGTTACAGCCTCTTGATGGTGGTGTACGCGCTGATGTTCACTTTCTCTATTCTCGCGCTTACCCAGATCAATACTCCGATCGAGGAGAAATAGAAGGGAAATGAACTCATCCTATTCAGCTGAACAATCTTTGAAGGCCTGGCAAACCCTTGAGGATCTGGCGCAACGGTTGTCGAATGCCCCATTCAAAGGGTTGAGATCAGTTTTTGTGATTGGTTCGCTTCCAGGCGGTTACTTTCGACCTGGCCAGAGCGATTTGGACGTGGTTGTGCTTTTTAATGATCCGCCCAGAAGGGGAGTAGATCTTGTGGCGCTTAATTCCGCGCTTGAAGGAATGATTCAGCCTGAAGAATTACTGCACCCCTTTGAGGTGGAGTGTTTGCCGAGGTTTATTTCTGACCTGGGTAGGAATCCGGAGAGTGGATTGTTGCAGGCGCCTGACCTGGTGGCAAGGCTGAAGGTGCAAAACCGCCAGTTATTCGGCAATTACCCGGTGCAAACCTTGCCAATGCCTTCTGCTGAAGAATGGGCTTGGGAGACGCGTCAATTCTTGAGCTGGTGGGAGGAGCAAGCTCAAAGAGACCCGGCCAAGTTTGCCGCACCGCCCAATCAAATCAAAAAAACTCTTACTCTTGTGCGTCTGTACCTGGCAGTCAGACGTGATCTGGTTGAATACAACAAGTTCAAATTGCTCGAGATCTATGAACAGTCCATCCCGGTCGTGTCAATCAGCTTGGGAATGCGTCTGGCTATCCAGAGCTATCTGAACGATGGAGACCTGAGTCAACAGGCGTCAGAGCGCTTGGAACGAGAATTGCCAGACATTCAAGAGGCACTGATCGAGGCGATTCTTTAGCTCAGGATTAACTCTACCTTCGAGCCATTCTGACCTTTGGTCACCTCGATGCGCGAGGGAAAGACATCCTTAAGTTCTTCGATGTGAGTGATAATTAAAATTTTGGCAAAGTCGTTACGCATAAGGTTGATCGTTTCGATCAAGCGCTGACGACCTTCAGCATCCTGATTACCAAAACCTTCATCAATTACCAACGTCTGCAACCGCGCGCCAGCCCGGTGGGACAAAACCCTTGAAAGCGCCAGGCGAATGGCAAAATTGACGCGGAAAGCTTCACCACCCGAATAGGTTTCGTAGTCACGGGTGGAAGCACCATCGCTAATCAGGATGTCAAGCGTTTCCTTTTTGTCCTCGCGTTTGGCGTCTTTATAGGCTCGCTGGGTTGAGAAAGTAACACTCATAGTGTAATTGGAAAGCCGCTGCAGGATAGTATTCGTTTGCTCCTCAAGTTCTGGCAGTGCTTGTTCAATGAGCATGGCGGGTACGCCATCCTTGCCAAAAGCTCTGTCGAGGCTCTTCAGATGCCCTATCTCAACTCTTAAGGTTTCCTGCTCCTTGCGATACTTTGACTGGCGTTCGCGTTGAGTATCAAGCGCATTCACCTGCTGACGAGCGCCGCCGACACGTTGACCAATGAATGCCTCACTCTCCTGCAAAGTGGCCAATTCGTTTTGGATTAACCTCAAATCAGGCAAACCTGCTTCGTCTGTAGCCAGCTTGGCTGCAGCAGCATCGAACTCCTTTTGAGACTGATCAAGTGCTTTTTGTTGAGTTTCAAGTAACTTTTGCTGTTCCTTGACGATGCCCGACAGCGTTTCAAGCTGGCCTTGAGCGAGTTGCAGGTTGTGCCAATTGTCCTGAGCCTGGCGGTCAGTCGTTTCCTTGGTGCGTAAACGATTGTGCTGCTGCGGGTCATAACCAAGTTCGATTAGATTTGCTTCCAGTTGGCCAATCTCAGTGCGCACTTCCGGCAGGAAAGCATTCTCTTCGAGTTCATTAGCCAGTTGAACAAGGCGCGGTTCTTTGAGGGTTATCCAGTCGGTTTCCTGTTGGATGAACTGTGCCAGTTTCTGGTCAATACGGTCGTGGTCACGCTGCCGGGCAAGTAATTCGCGCTCTTTAACACTGAGCTCGTCGCGCTGTTGCATAAGAGCACGCTGCTTCACTTGATTTTCATCCAGGTTGGCTTGATTTGCGCGGTAGAGGTTGCCCATGCGTTTACCTTCACCGCCAAGTTCTTCCGCCAGACGTTCGCGGTTATGCTCCGAAAGCGGTTGACCACACAAGGGGCATTCTGCGCCTTCCAGGGCGTTGACGCTGTCCAGGCGCGTTTTCAGGTCTTCCATCTGGGTCTTCAAACCAGCATTCTCTTCTTTGACTGAGATTGACTGGTTTTGCAAAAGTTCGATTTCAGTGCTGATGGCTTCTTTGCGCGCAATCTCTTTTTCCAGCATGGCGACTTGATTTTCGAGGTCCTTGAGCTGTTCCGCCAATCCCTTGCTTTCATTGGCTATGTGAGAGTAGGCCAACTGATCGTTGGTAAGCAGTTCGAGCTCGCGCCTTAGTTCACCCCGTCTGACCTCGAGACGGTTCAATAGGGCTTGTCGGTCATTCTCTATCGGCTTGACTTTCTCAGCCAGGCGATCCAACCCAGACAGGGCTTCCCGCAGATTCAGGTAAGCCTGGTAAGCTGCTTCGATCTCGGCTGCTCGTTCAATCTCAGCTTTAAAAGTGTTCAGCTGATCTTCTTTGACGCGGAGGGTTTCGATAGCTTCAGCGCAAGTCACTTGATCCTTTTGGAATTGGCGCTGAAGCAAAGCAACAGTGTTGCGTTGTTCGTTTAATTTCTGCTGGATAGCCAGTTGAGTGTTAAGCAAGCCCTGTTGAGCTTCCACCCTCGACCGTGCCAGCCTCAATTCCTGCTCAAGGCTTTCCAGGGTTGCCTTGCGTTCCGCCTCGAGGTTTAGTTCAGCCTGAATCTCTTCCAGCTTGGCATTCACCAAAACAAGATCGTTATTTTTCTCTCGCTGTAACTCCTGCGTACGTTCCCGATAGCGTTCCCATTGGTCGAGCCCCAGGATGCTGGAAAGGATGCGCTTGCGGTCAGAAGGTTTTTGTGTGGAGAAGGAATCCGCTTTGCCTTGCAGGAAAAATGAAGCATTGACAAAGGTTTCGTAGTCAAGCCGCAGCGTGCGGGCGATGGCAGCGTTGGTTTCTGTGACGGTACGCTCGGTGAGGGTCTTCCAACCATTTTCGGCATTCTGCACCATGAAGTCCACCTGGCTGCCCTTGCCACGCGTCAAGGCGCGGATGACCCGGTAAGTCAGCCCTTCATATTCGAAGTCAAATTTCACTTCAGCACGTTTGCTGGCGTTATTAATCAAGCCTTCATCACGTTTACGCGCTTCGCCGTAAAGCGCGTAGGTGATGCCGTCGAGCAATGAGCTCTTTCCAGCGCCATTAGAACCAGAAATACAGGCTAAATCAATCAGGGTGAAATCCACCTCAGCCGGTTCGGTTTCGCTGTAGGAGGTAAACCCCGAAAGGCGCAATCTAATCGGTATCATCGTCACCAAACCCTAAGATCTTGCTGCCCTCCTTCATGCTCAGGGCTGGTTTTGGCTCACCAAGCAGCTCAACCCAGAATTTTTCGTCATAGCGCCTGGAGCGGATGGGGATGGGCATGGGTACCCCCCAGCCCAGCATCAGCACCTCTTCCTTGGGTTGCAACTTGGCCAGCATTCCGCGCAAAGCCTGACGCCCCGCCAGACCCGAAAGTACGGCAGCGATGTCGTCCTCGTCTCCCAGCGAAGCACTGATGCGCGTGCCCAATTGGGACATAACCTCATCGTAGATCTGCGAAGGGCGTTGGTCGATGACCAGCAGGGTGACGTAGTACTTGCGCATCTCACGCGCGATGGTGCTGAAGATAGTCTGGTTGGCCATCTCACGATTCAAAAGTTTGTGCGCCTCTTCGACCACGATTACCAACGGACGCGGTTCTTTGTTCCGGCTTTTGTCCTTGTGGAACGCATTCGTGCGCGCTTCCCAGGCGTCACGAATCTTGCGCGTGATCAGGTTGGTGACCAGCAGGTAATCCAAATCGCTATCGTGCGAGCCAAATGAAAGCACTACATGTCGACCAGCTTCAAGGTTGGTGATGATATCGTCCAGACCGTTACTGGCGGGGGATTCCTTCAGATAAGGCAGCTTGAAGACACGACCCAGCTTTGAGTACAATCCTTCCGCTGCCAGGACGTTAATGCCAGCGTGTTCAGCCCAATAAGCTACGCTGTCAGGCGCGGGAACTTTCTTGCCGTTCTCATCCTCTTCTACTGCGCCATATTTCAAATCCAGGAATGATTTGAACCAGTCCTTGTGAAAAGAGGTAACCAGCGCGTCCAAGGTTGTGGCAGTGGTTTCACGCAGGTTGAGCGATTGTGAGAGTTGCAGGATGTCTTCAGTAGTAATGTCGCTGAAAGGGATTTCAAGGTTGAAATGTGCTTGCATACTTCCGAAATCTGTGCCGGCTCCCAAGCCTACCAAGCGCACATTGCTGAACTTGCCTGCCAGGCCTGGGGCAGGTTTACCAGTATCGGAGGCAGTCGAGTCGGGTCCATATTCATTATGCATATCAAAGATCAGCGTGGAGGCATGGTCGGTGTGGATCAGACCAGCCAAAATCATGCGTGCCAAAAAGCTTTTACCTGAGCCAGTGGTGCCAAAGATACCGGATGAGCGCTGAATGAGTCTGTCAAGGTTGAGGCAGACGCCGTGGCCTTGTTCCCGCGTCTCACCAACCCTGAAGATCTCTTTACCGTTCTCTTCCCCGAAGATCTCGGCGATATCGGCCTGGTCAGCAAGCTTTACCCGGGCATGGTGATTCGGAACGGTCTTGACCGGGATGGGGGTCATCTCATCAGCGTGTAACGCACGCCAGGAGTCGTATGTAGGGGAACCTGGTTCGGGTCCGCGATCCATCATCAACGCGGGCATCACTGCCAGATTTGTAAACAGGGTCTGTCCTTGCAGCAATCGGTTGAGATGGGCAGGCAGGCGCGTTTCGCTCTGTTCGTCGGCAAAGCGTGGATCAGTGGAGCCCAATTGGAGATCTGTGACGAGCCCATAAAAGCGCCAGTTGGAACTATCCATGATCACAAAAGCACCCTCCTGCACTTCCTGTGGGGGCACGGTCAGACGTACCTGTAGATTCGCTTCCAGCCCGCCACCGACGACATAGCCGATGGAGCTGTCCTGAGAGGATGAGGATGCGTTGATTGTGTTGTAATCCATGCTTACTCCAATTCTGCCAGGGCATTCAGCACATTGGCAAGACGTTGATAATCATCACGCAGCAAAATTATTAATTCCTGACAAGCACGGGTGTACCAGTCAATCTCATTGACGCCCCTGTGCGCACTCCTGGCTTTTTCGAGGTGCGAGACCAACAGCTCTTCGACAGGTTGATCATCCAAACGCAAAATATGCCTGAAGTAACCAAAGCGGCCGTGAGAGGTGAATTCGACCACCTCAATGTCTGAACAATAATAAAGTTTGTCCAGGCTCATGGGAGGTTTGGGCGGCAATTGGTGCGAAATCTTGTCGTTGTGCTTAAAGCCAACAGTGAGCACGTGGATTTCCACTGGCAAGTTGCGATTGTAGCGGTTGTCTTCAGTGTACTCGCTGGGGATGCTCATCCCGGAGACGAGTTGCCGAACCAGACCGTCATCATTAATCACAAAGTTCTGAATCAGCCCAAAAATCTCGTCTCCATTTTCAAGTACGACTTTTACCAGAGCGCCGAATTTGGGATTCTGCATCTCTTTAACACGGCAACCCGCCACGAAGGAGCTGGCGTCCGCCCTGAGCAACTTGCCAATCGGGATCAAATTTGGTTCTGATGTCATCTGTCACCTTTCGTTAGTGATTTATTGGCTTCTTTGTTGGAAACACACCCTGCACTCAACCCATCGGCATCCAATTGCTGCAGAAGCATGCCCTCAACCGCGTCCGCTTCGGCCATGCTGATCACTGCTAATTCATGCGAGCGGTGTAATAAGTAGGGATAGGGGTGTGTATCCAGAATCTGGGTTTCAGCATAGACTACGCTGTGCAGAAGGTCAACGAGTTCGGGGTCTTTGCTTACCCAGACAGGGAATTCAACCCGTACCAGCCAGGGTTTCTCGCCTTGACTGACATTGAGATAGAAAAAACACACTGGGATACGCTTATCGGCCATCAC
The DNA here is from genome assembly GCA_049657925.1 of Anaerolineaceae bacterium. Classification (GTDB taxonomy): domain Bacteria; phylum Chloroflexota; class Anaerolineae; order Anaerolineales; family Anaerolineaceae; genus Mesolinea. The sequence continues at coordinate 33,296 of JBASOE010000003.1, read as the reverse complement.
AGGGTTTTTGCTGACCGCTTCGAACACCGCGGAGCGTTGACCAGGTTTGTCCACGCAGATTGCCAGCAATTCTGCATCTGGCACACCTCTTACTGGCCTCTGTTTGTCATCGTAACTGGCGAGTTTTTCCTCGGGCGTGTTAAAAACCGAGAGCATGCGACTGAGCATTTCAGACCCAGGCTTGTCAATAAACCCGGCACTGATCACCCCGCGCGCTTCCAGGTGACGGTTGACAGTAAACACTTCTTCTTGCAGGTCCTTACGGCGCTGGTCAATATTCATGCCCAGATAGACATCCAAAGGCCCATCGGTCAGAGTGATGATGGGGAGCTTGTCGAGCCCGGTAAATTCGAGGATGGCTTTGCGCTCGGCATGGTCTCTGAATAGAGCCACCATGTCTTCGCCGACGAGCGAACCGTCGTCCGTATAAAGTTGATCGAAATCCAACAACCTGCTTTGGATCTCAATTTCTGGTGCTTTACCACTGCCTTTGAGCAGTTTGATCAAGCCAACGTTGATTACGCAAAATTGCAGACTGCGGTGTCGGTTGGGATTGATTTGGGAGCCATCCGCGGCCACCAGGGTGTATGACTCAGGCGCTGGGGGGGCGTTTTTTGAGAACAGAAGCGGCTCACCCGTTGGTTTGGCACAGTACAACGATTTCAGCAGGCTTTCCGCCTTCTCAATTTTAGACCGAATGGCTGCACTGCTCTGATCAAGTGCCTGATAAGCATCGCTCAATTGCTTTCGGGCAGCATTCAATTGGTCCCGATGGTGTTTGGTTTTTTTACTGAAAGAATCCAGATTGTTTTCGACCAGAAGATAATTGACCGGCATTAAGTCTCCATTGAGGGTTGGTTGAGCCTGTCAGGTAATTATACCAACCGCATTGCCATCGATCTGGAACAAATCTGAATGGCTTTGCGTCTACACAGAAAGATTAACTATAAAGGAGTTAAAATGAACAAAAAATATCTATTTATCACCCTGGCAACATTACTGATTGGCTCTTTGCTGCTAAGCGCATGCAGCCAGACACCAGTTGTCAAAGCATCACCTACCAGTGAGGAACAACTCAGCATGTCAAACCAGCTTTACACCCCCGTTCGCACCTTGTCGGTTAACGGCATCGGTAAAATTGTGCTCGTTCCCGACATGGCTTACATAAACATTGGTGTGCGCAATGAGGATGTTGATGTCACTTCCGCATTGAGCGTCAACAACGATATGGCTGCACGTATTGCCGAGGCGCTGAAAGCCAAAGGCGTCGAAGAGAAGGACGTTCAGACTACCAACTTTAATGTCTACCCAAGTCAAAAGTATGACAATATGGGTAATGTGACCTCTACAACCTTTGTGGTTGAGAACACGATCAACATTAAAGTCAACAAATTGGCAGATCTTGGCGCGCTGTTGGACGAGGCTATCCGCGCTGGTGCCAACAACATCTATGGTATCCAGTTTGATATCAAAGATCGCCAAACTGTCCTCGACCAGGCACGTGATCTGGCAATCAAGGACGCCCAGGCTCGTGCTCAATCCGTCGCAACTGTCGCCGGTGTCGAATTGGGGCAGATACAGTCGATCAATGTCAGCACTTCCAGCGGCATCCAACCGATTACTTATGGAATGGGCGGCGGCGGTTATGCCAAGGATATGTCCTCCACGGTTCCAGTGTCCGCAGGTCAGCTTGAAGTGACCTACGAAGCCAACCTAATTTACGAGATCAAGTAAACACAGACCAAATTAGTCACAACCCCGAGAGCCAAGCCTCTCGGGGTTTCGTTGTCTCGGTATATACGTGATGCCTCAATAGTAAATGTTACCAAAGAAGTTTAGTGACGGACAAAGAGTCTATGAGGTATGATTATTTAGGATATATGTACATATAAGCCAAACAAGGAGGCGTGTCATCAAATTCAGTCGATACACGGTGAAGAGTGCAATCTGGATTATTTGCATATTGGCATTGACGGTCTGTAGTTTTTCACCTGCAGTTGCACAAACAGACAATTCGCTTAATGAAGTATTGTTAGCCTACAGTTTATCTTTAGAACAATACGAAAAAACAGAATCCGTCAATTTTTCTCCGGGTATGCTGGATTTAATCAATGATAGGTTGGTTTTTTATGACGAGTTTTTTAAAGTTGGTTTGAATTCTGAACTTACTCGTATTGAATCAATTCATAAAATCGAGCGATTGACTATTGACGAGAGCAATCCTTCACTTGTTCATCTCCAGACTAAAGAGCAGTTGAATCTATATGGGAAATATAACTTGGATCGAGGTCATACAGGATGTGGACCCGGACTAATACATGCACTGTGTCACTAAGGAGATTACCTGAATAATATAACAGCCTTCTGGGAGAATAGACTCCCAGAAGGCTTTGTTAATTTTAAAATGGGTCGCTTGACAGTGTCCCATTTTTATAACCTAAGACCGTTACCTCTCTCAACTCCACGGATCAGAAGGTGTAACGGAATAGGCTTCAGTGAAGGTGTCAATATTGTTGACTAATCCTTCACAGAGATTATTAGCTCAAAGTAAATTAAAAGGTTAAAGACCTTCCCCTGTCCAATATGAGCTCCTTCCTTTATCTAATTTTAATTTTCAAATAGACAAAATAAAAATTGCCTTCGTTCATCTTCAAGACCAATAGGTGCATTTAAGCGCGAAACGAGAGCAGGAAAACATTGTTGGATGTGTTACTGCATAGGGTCTCATACATTGAGCTTGATCTCCCAGATCTTCCAATGGTGTTCTTCTTTGATTAGCTGAATCGTGTAACGGATTAAACCGCCGTTTGGACTACCCCAGAAACCACCTTCATAGAAAAGTTGAAGTGTCACTGAAAGTTCTTGACAATCTTCCGATATTAGAGGCTCTTGATTTGCGCAGGCTATTGGAGCAGAAATCTCAACGACAGGGAAGACCAATCGCCCATATACAACGAATTGATCCATATTCGATATGACCTGCTGCCTTGCTGGTGAATCAGCTGCAAGCAAATTAATGGCCTGACCAGGTTTATTGTTGTTTAAGAGGTGGTAATACGAAAGGACAGTTTCTTCTGGTGTCTCATCCATTAACACCGTCTGTTGCTGCGGTTCGATAATCTGGGGGATCAACCCATCAGAGCTGGAATTAGGTGTTTCCGTAATATGAGCAAAAGATTCTCTATAGAAGTAGCAAGCATCAACTGAGGGAAAAGTGAAATAACCTATCTTCCAATTGTCCACTTGGCGTAGTAGTGAAACTTTTTGTATAAAACTAACTGAGGAAATATTGGGTTGTGGTAAATTTAAAAAGTTGAGTTGAAGTTTGATGAGATAGGTTTGGCATGTATCTGGTGCTTCGTCTGGAAAAAAATACTTTTGCTTGTCTGGAGCGAAGAGATGATGAGCCTGGACCTCATCTCCAGGTGTAATAGAAAGAATGGTGTAATTGATCTTTGCCCCAGCTTCAAAACTTGATACAAAGTCAGTTCTTGAAAAGCCAGGACCCTGCATGCCAGGAGTTGCTTCAAAAAGCAAGTCTGCGGCGGCCTCGAAATCGCCTTCCGTCATTAATTCGAAATAATGTCTAATAAGCTTATCCCCTTCGGATTCCACCGAAGGGGTACAAGCTGTGACACAACCACAAAAAAAGATAGAGGCTAAGAGAAGACGATACACGACGCAGATAAACCACGTCTTGTTGGGATATCCACAAAGACTCATATATGAAACTCTCTTATCAAGTAAATTAATAACCGATTATCTGAATCGGATACGTTTTGTAATAGTTGAACGCAGTAAAAGGGTAATCATTGACATCTGGTGAATGACCCGCAACTAAAGGAAATAACTCTTGGTTTCCTAGATCGGTCATCTCAACGACAATTACCGCATGATCAAATGTGTAACTGCCTGTTCTAATATCATACAAAATTACATCACCGGGTAGTAGTTGCTCGATAACAGTAACTACACCTTCTGGACCTCCGACCCACCAATGCCCGTTCACGACGAAGTCATAGAAAGCTGGCGTAAAAGTCCATGCATTGGCATATTGTGAGGAATTGACATAATACCATCCAATATTCACACCTGGTGCCGTAGCAGTTTGCGGAATAAATCCTCCAACATTAATGGCTTGAGAAACAAAGTTTGTACAATCTGCGCTAAATCTATAAAAGCCTGGGTAAGTGGAGTTATACCAGTCTCTGGCAAATTGGACAGCATTTGAACGATCATATCCGCCGCCACCCACTTTATTTTGCTGAGTTGCAGGATATGATGCAAAGGGAATCGACTGGGGTGTGTTTACTTGACTTTCGATAAATTCAATAGAAGTTTGTCGGATTGCTCTCCAGAGATAATCGTCATATGTATCGTCTATGATTTTCCAAAATTGGCCATCTGGAGACAATACGATTTGATGGATAAGGTTGTTCATCTTAGAGACAATGTGAGGTGTTTTTTTAAAGACTACCTCATGGTTCTCGAGAATAATGACTGTTACAGTCCTGTCCTCGGATTTGACATCAACACTTTGGATATCGATCGTGAATTTATAGTCAAGATATTCCAAGTCATTTATATTTACATGCAATGTCTCTAATCGTAATTTATTTGTTTCTGTGGAAAGGAATTTATTAGCTCTTTCTGAATTCACAGCGACGAATCGACTAAGGTCAGGGATCACATTATTCTTTCTTGACTCATATCTTAGTTGAAAATATTGGTCTAGAAGGTTTTGTATCTCATCTATATTAACATTGTGAGTTGCGTTAATTGTCGCGGTTGCTGGAGAAACACTCCCAAACAATAAAAGGACAGCCAGTCCAATATACAAGATGCTCAATCGAAATTTAGATGTTTTCATAGTTTCCTTTCCTTCCTCTTTTTTGTTTGTGTTGGCTAATGCCTTGTGTATATTAATTAAACGGAGCGAATCATAAAAACGTTTCATATGTTGCATTTGTTTGCTCAATTCCTTGAGATACGTGTTCATATTTTTCTCACATGGATAATGCCCTTCTACTAAAACCTCTCATTATTAGTATAATAATTTGGATGTTAAATCCGCATTAAGTCGATTTCAAATCTTATTAAGATGTGAAAAAAATAACACAATAAAGGGACTCAAAAAAATCAATCAGGAGGTATGAATCTATTAGTGGATCGTTGAGATCTATAATCTTATTCTTCTAAATTACCTATGATAGAATCTCAGAATGAAGAAAGATAGGTAATTTTGAAGAAGCACCCTGTCAACCCCTTGGATTATCGCATTTCAGAACATGCACTTGGTCCGATATTTTTGCCACGCTGGTCACCGCGCGCGATGAGCGGTGAACCGCTTGAGCATGAATTACTGCTGATTTGTTTTGAGGCTGCGCGCTGGGCGCCCTCGGCGGGAAACCGCCAGGAACGCTTATTTCTTTACGCCCATCGCGACACAGCTTCGTTTGAGCAATTCTTTAACCTTCTCGATACTGGTAATCAGGAATGGAATAAGAATGCAGCTGTTCTGATCGTCGCGCTCTCAGACACGCTCAGCCAGCAAGGTAAGTTCATCCCCTCACACGCCCATGATGCGGGATTGGCAGTTGAGAACCTGCTCCTGCAAGCCTGCGAGTTGGGTTTGGTCGCACATCCGATGGGGGGTTTCTCGGGAGAGCGTGCCCGTGTTGAGCTCAACATCCCTGAGCGCTATCAACCGCAGTGCATGATCGCGCTTGGAATCCCAGGCGACCTCAATGTGCTTTCTGAGTTCAACCAGTCCAGAGAAATCCCTTCCCAACGCAAACCGTTGGATGAGATCATTCATGAAGGCGGGTTCGCCCCCGAAAATTAAAGGAGGAAGTATGTCCATTCATCCACTCGCCGGTAAACCAGCTCCCAAAGAATATCTTGTCGACCTTGGTGCCCTCCAGGACGCTTACTACAACCAACATCCTGACCCACTGAACTCCGCCCAGAAAGTTGCTTTTGGCACCTCGGGGCACAGGGGTACTTCGCTAAATGGCAGCTTCACTGAGGATCACGTCAGAGCCATCTGTCAGGCGATCTTTGAATACCGTAAAGACGTGGGTACGACTGGACCTCTTTTTATCGGCATGGATACACACGCACTCTCCGAGCCGGCTCTGTTCACCGCCATTGAAGTATTCGCCGCTAACGAAATGGATATTATCATCCATGAGGCTCATCGTTATACTCCCACACCCGTTATTTCACACGCAATTCTGACTTATAACGCCGGTCGCAAGGTCGATATGGCTGATGGGGTGGTCATCTCCCCTTCACACAACCCTCCGGAAGACGGCGGCTTCAAGTACAACCCGCCCAATGGCGGACCGGCAGGTACTGGTACGACTCGCTGGATTCAGGATCGCGCCAACGCGATTATTAAAGACGGTCTCAGAGCAGTCAAACAAATTTCCCTCGATCAGGCGTTGCGCCGGCCAACCACTCACCAAGCAGACCTGATCACACCTTATGTCGAAGATCTTGCAAACGTGGTCAACATGCCAGCAATCGCATCGAGCGGTATACACATTGGCGTTGATCCATTGGGTGGTTCCGGAGTCAATTATTGGGTGCCGATCGCTGAGAAGTATCGCCTCAACCTGGAGGTGGTGAACGCCCAGGTCGATAAAACATTCTCGTTTATGACCCTTGATTGGGACGGCAAGATCCGCATGGATTGCTCCAGCCCCTATGCGATGGCTTCGTTGGTAGCGCTCAAGGATAAGTTTGACATTGCCTTTGGCAACGACGTTGATTTTGATCGTCATGGCATTGTCACGCCCAGCGTGGGGCTTATGAGCCCGAACCATTATCTTTCGGTAGCGATCTGGTACCTCTTCCAAAATCGACCAAGCTGGACGGAATACGCGGCCGTTGGTAAGACGCTGGTATCATCATCGATCATCGACAGAGTGGCTGACAAAATTGGCCGTCGACTCTGCGAGGTACCGGTCGGCTTCAAATGGTTTGTGCCCGGATTGCTGGATGGCAACATCGGTTTCGGCGGTGAAGAAAGCGCTGGGGCTTCGTTCCTGCGTTTCAACGGTTCCACTTGGACGACAGACAAGGACGGTTTCATCCTTGACCTGCTGGCTGCTGAGATCCTGGCAGTAACGGGTACTGACCCTGGCTTACATTACCAGACACTTGAAGCAGAATTAGGCAGGTCGTATTATGATCGCGTTGATGCTCCCGCGACCGCGCAAGAGAAAAAGGTGCTTTCCCACCTGACCCCTGACATGGTCAAAATCACTACAATGGCCGGAGAACCAATCACCGCCCGCCTGACGCAGGCAGCCTGTAATGGCGCGGATATCGGCGGGTTGAAAGTTTCCACAGAAAATGGCTGGTTTGCGGCCAGGCCATCAGGTACCGAAGAGATCTACAAGATCTACGCAGAAAGTTTGAAGAGTCAGGAACATCTTGAAACCATCCAAACTGAGGCGCGGGAGATTGTCGCTGTTGCGTTAAACGCTTAATTCAGAACACAAACGAGGTAGCGCTTCAGAAAGCATTTGACTGCACACTTGGGCCTGGTCTGTAAATTGCAACGAGAAGACTATTATGAATGAAATTGAGTTGATTGCGAAGGCCGTTCAGGGAGATTTGGATGCGTTTAACAGTCTCGTCCTGAGTTATGAAGATGCTGCCTATAACGTCGCTTATCGCATCTTGAATGACCCAGAACAAGCCGCCGATGCCACTCAGATTGCTGTTATTTCCATGTATCGCAAGTTGAGCACCTATCGTGGAGGTTCATTCAAGGGCTGGTTCTTGCGGATTGTTACGAACGCTTGTTATGACGAACTGCGCCGGGTCAAGCGTCGCCCAACCGTTCCCCTGGAACCTGAAACCGATGAGGGTGAGGTGGTTGAATCGCCGTCCTGGATTGAAGACTCCAGTGCTGGTCCTGAAGAGGTGTTGGACTCCAAAGAGATGGAACAAGCCATCCAGCATTGCCTGAATGGCCTTGAAGAAAAATTTAAGACCGTGCTGGTTATGGTCGACTTATCCGGAGAAGATTACGAGACAGTTGCTGATATCATCCAAAGCCCCATGGGTACGGTTAAGAGCCGCCTGGCAAGAGCCAGGCAGAAGATGCAGGAGTGTTTGCAGGACGTAGGGGAACTTTTACCTGCAAAATATCGTCTAAAAGACGAGGCTGATGATGACAAGGCTTACTAAAATCTCCCAAGCAGATCTGGAGAATGTTAACACTTATCTGGATGGCGCCCTCTCTCCCAAGGAGAAGGTCGCATTTGAGATTCAGTTAGCCAACTCACTTCCCTTACAGAGTACTTTGCGTGAATATACGATTCTGCGCAACGCGATCAGAAGTTTGCCGCCCAAGAAGGCGCCGCATCACTTTACACTCACCGCTGCTGAAGCGAAAGAAACACGCGGCAACCGCCTGGCATTTCTGGCTCCTGCTTTTAGTTTCGCTTCGTTAGTAGCAGTTATGCTGCTGGCGATTGTCTTCACCAGTGACTGGATCTTCAAAAACATGTCTGCCCCCGCAGCTCCCACCGCCCCTGCTGCGACGGAAGCTCCCATGGTAGCCGTCATGTCAGAACCTGCCGATCAGGCGAACGAATCTGAGGGCAGTTCAGAAGTACCGCTCATCTTCAATTGGGGTTCCGGAGGGTACGGTGCTTATGGCTTGGGCGGTGGCAGTGAGATGGCCAAGGGCGGTGGCACTGGGAGTGGGATGGGTATATCCTTTGACTCAAGGGTAATCAACCCCGCTGTCGCCAACGAAGAGCCGCTCATGTCCGCGGAACCAGTCGGTGAACCCCAAACGCCTACCGCTGAACCTCTCGTAGACGCTACACCGGCACCACTGACCGCTGCAAAGGTACCTGCTGATTATTCTGGAGCGATTATCTGGGGTCTGCAACCGGATTTCGAAGGACAGATAATCGAAGTCTACCCGACTGTGACAGATTCTGTTCAGCCAGAAACAGACACGACTCAACATAAAACAGAATCAACAGCGCAGGAAGCGGCACAACCTGCTGAAGCGCCCTATCAAACCGCAGCATGGATTAAATATACGCTTGCGGGCTTGACCCTGCTCTTTGGTTTGTTGGCTTTCTTTTTCCAACGGCGTTTCAGTTAATCGATTGTAATAATAAATTAAAAATAAAACACGGTTCTCAATTAAGCGAACCGTGTTAATTTAATTACTTAACCGGAGTGAACTAAGCCAGGCCAAGTGCTTTGCGCAGATCGTCAGCGCGATCGGTTTTCTCCCAGGTCAGATCCAGATCGTCGCGACCGAAGTGACCGTAGGCAGCCAGAGGCTGGTAGATGGGGCGCAGCAGGTCGAGGTCATGAATAATGGCGCGCGGGCGCAGGTCGAAAACCTTGCTGATCGCTTCCGCGATCTTTTCGTCGTCCACTACACCCGTACCGAAGGTTTCGACGTTGATCGAAAGCGGGCGGGCAACGCCGATGGCATAGGCAAGCTGCACTTCACAGCGCGACGCCAATTTGGCCGCAACCACGTTTTTGGCAACCCAGCGCGCGGCATAAGCAGCCGATCGATCGACCTTTGTCGGGTCCTTGCCACTGAAAGAGCCGCCACCATGGCGACCCATGCCGCCGTAGGTGTCTACAATAATCTTGCGTCCAGTCAAGCCGGAATCACCCATGGGTCCGCCGATGACAAAGCGGCCAGTGGGGTTGGTATAGATGAGCAGGTCATCATCCACCAGTTCAGCGGGCAGAACGGGGTCGATTACGTACTTTTTCAGGTCTGCGCGGATGCGTTCAGCGCTGAGTTCCTTGCCTTCAAATTCTGCGGCGTGCTGGGTGGAGATCAACACGGTGTGGATGCGAGCGGGTTTGCCATGGTGATATTCAATTGTCACCTGGCTCTTACCATCCGGGTACATCCAGCGAACGGTGCCATTCTTGCGCACTTCCGCCATTTTACGGGTCAATTTGTGCGCCAGATAAATGGGCAGCGGCATCAAGACGTCTGTTTCGTCACAGGCGAAACCAAACATCATGCCCTGGTCACCAGCGCCGCCAGCTTCAATATAGGCTTCGTTGTACTCAACGTTACCTGATTTACCATTTCTATCGACACCGCGGGAGATGTCGGGCGATTGATTGGCCAAAGCGGTTTGTACGCCGCAAGTGAAACCGTCAAAACCCTTCTTGCCGCGGTCGTAGCCGATACTGGTAACCACGTTGCGCACGAGGCTATCGATGTCGACATAACCTTGGGTAGTGACCTCACCGAAGACGATTACGAAACCGGTTTTGGTGGCGGTTTCGCAGGCGATGCGGCTGTTCTTATCCTGGGCGATCAAGGCGTCCACGATCGCATCGGAGACCTGGTCACACAACTTGTCTGGATGGCCTTCAGTGACCGATTCTGAAGTGAACAGGTATTTTGGAGATTTCATAAAAGTTGTTGTCATACGTTTTACCTCCTCAGGTAATAAAAAACCCCTACGTGAGGGGCAAAATCGACTGATTAGGTCCCTCTCATCTTCCAGTAAAAAACTATCTGCCGGAGTTGGCACCATGCTTTCGCTGGTTGCCGAGGTATCAACGGGCCGGTCCCTCCACCTCTCTGGATAAGAGCGCCATAAGGGCTATTCAATTGTTGCGAGTGTTATACCACGACGATTCTGGCTTTGCAAGGTCTACGAATGTATCGCCATCAGATATTAACATCCGTACTCAGGCTAACGAGAGCCAATCTGAGTTTGCTCTACTTGTCCAAATTTCATTATCTCGCGGAGTACACGACAAAGTTGTCGTAATAGAAATCGGCGGTGCTCTTCTCGTAGGTTGCTGAGAGTAAACCAACATTGCCAGGCGATGACACATTGCTGGTTGCTGTGCCGACGATCTGGTTGTTGACCAGCAGTGTTACCGATGAGCCAAGGCAATGGGCGGTCAGGTGATTGACCTGTGGATTTAACTTGAGCGGTGTCTCCGAGATGAACAACACGTTGATTTCACCCCCCACATACTCATAGATCTGGGCGTAACCCGCTCCGTCGATGGCCGCGACCGTAAAGTCTCCATGGGTGGACATGTTGTAGTTACAGATAACAGCGGCAGCGCTGTCTCCTGGGTTGCTGCCCATTCTGACGTCCACATCCACGATTACATCACTGTTATTAACAAAGTCGTTGGGGTTGGACCACATGTCGTAATTGGCGCTGTTGACTTTCATGCGGTACTCGTCATTCACATAGGCAGTAAGATCGCCCTCATCGGTCGTACGCACATCCCAACCCGAGTTTTCGTCGGAAAAGTTGTCCTTTAATAACCGTTCGCCGAGCCTGCCCAGTTGAACATTCATGCCGTCAGTAAACACATAAGGGCCTTTGGAGACGATGAAGTTGTCAAAATAAAGCTCGACGTTGCCTGTGTCATAAGAACCGCCCAACAAACCTGCCGAACCAGCGGGCAAACTGTCAATCGCATAGGTGGCTACCAGCTGCCAATTGGCGTAAAGACTTAATTCTGTTTGAGTGCAAACCCCGGTGAGATGTGTACCGGAAGAATCCAGGGGAATTACGTCGGCAGAGGAGTAGAGCCTCTCGCGTTCGTCATTCTTGTAGCGGATGAATTCCATCCAACCATCTGGTCCGACGGCCATGCCATAAAAATTCTCGTTGTCCTCGAATCCGCAAACAAAACCAACTACCGAGTCTTCCGGTAGGTTTATTCCGCCGCGCACGTCCACATCCAAAACGACATCGTGACTGTAAACCACATTAGGGACGTAGTTCCAGCCTTCCCAATCCACCTCGATTACACTCATCAAGAACTCGCCATTGACGAAGGCACGCTTGACTTCTTCACCGCTGCTGGCTGGCCAATCGAGTTTTGGATCCGAGAAATCTTCTTCAAAGACCACTTCAGATCCGCTCACCACGCCCGGGAAAAAGCCACGATTCTCAGTGGGGACTTCAGTTGGCGGAATGGCCGTAGGAGGGATCGCTGTTGGAGGCACCGCGGTAGGGGGTTCTGGTGTCGGCGGGATCGCTGTGGGTATGTCTGTTGGAGTGGGTGGGATGGGCGTGGGGGGTATCTCGGTTGGAGGAACGACTGTTGGAAGAGGTGGCACAGGGGTCGGGGTTGGCGCGCTTGGAAGGGCGGTGCATGCTGATATTGCCAAAACGAGAACAAATTGAACCAGCCACAACTTTTTCATGTCTTCTCCTCTGAGATACTACAAGTTGAATTCCAACCATAATTATATGAGTGAATTGCACTTTTCCCAAGAAGTTAAGCATCAAAAATTAAGTGCAATGGGCGGCAGAAGACAAGGATTTGTTTTGCTCGAAAGTTAGTTTTAGCCAGTTTTGCGACCAAATTTACTGCGGGGAATGTGACCACGCGATCTCCACGGTTACGGGGTCTCTGTTCCCGCCGGTGTCCTCACGGTGCGGAGATTTGACCACCTGGCCTCCATTTGTCACCCTATCGGTTAATGAGTGACTATCTCACTCGTTATTATGGTAAGAAAAAATTGCATTCGGAGACCTGCGGTCAGGTTTACTCGCTGGTGAGGACACCAGAGAGATTGGTCGAAGAACACCAGCGAGATCGATGGACACCCATTAAACAATTGACTCCCGATCTCGTCCGTGATATTATTTTGCTCCGCTTGCCCCCATCGTCTAGTGGCCCAGGACGCGGCCCTCTCAAGGCCAAAACCAGGATTCGAATTCCTGTGGGGGCATTTTTTATTTAACTTTCACGATCTTATGAGTATCGATGAGTGAGAATTCAAAATTTATCATTCCATACCCCCGAAACGTTTTTAAGCGCACCCTCCTGAAGGCCGTACTTAGGCTGGCGTTGAAGATACTGGCTCGCGTGGAAGTAACCGGCCTCGAAGATTTGCCAAAAGAGGGGCCACTAATCATCGCTGGAAACCATGCCGGATCCATTGAAACCGCCCTAATGGCTGCCTATTCACCTCGTTTGGTGGAGTTTCTGGCAGCGAGCGACTTACCGCTCGACCCACAAACGCAGTTTGCTTCAAATGCCTATGGATTCATTCCGGTCAATCGCGGAAATCTTGATCGGAAGTCCGTCCACATGGCTCTGGATATACTGTCGCAAAACGGTGTTCTTGGTATCTTCCCGGAAGGGGGCATCTGGGAACCTGGCCGCATGCCGGCACAGATTGGCGTAGCTTTGTTAAGCCAGCGCAGTTACGCGTCAGTTGTGCCCCTGGGAATAAGTGGTATCGATGGCGCACTGGGTAAGGCACTTAAGTTGAAACGTCCGGCCATGAAGTTGCGTTTTGGCAAACCCATTCCGCCATTCTCCAGCAACCAGACTGGCCAGGAGCTTAAACAGGCACTGCACCAGCACGCTGATTACATACTTAAGTCAGTGTACGAACTGGTCGATCCGGCTGACACTGAACGTTATCCCGCAAAGGTAGATTACTCGTTTGGCTATCGCATAGGCGAAACAGCCAGCGACGTATTGGAGCAAAGTGAATTGCCAGGTGGAGACGATCTGGCGCGCATGCTGATGTCGGATGTGATCCTGGATGCGTACAGAATCAACCTGAAGATGCCAGTTGAAGCGCTCTACCCGTCAGAAAGTTCCATTCAACGCGCCGATTTTCTCAAAGGTTTGCAGGCAATTTTGGATCTGCTAAAACAAAACCCAGGATTTCTGAGCTATCGCTATGGCAGCGAAGTGGCAGACCGCCAGGTTCATGCCATCCGCGAAATAATTACTCTGCTCTCAAAAGGTCAACCCATGCAGATAAATTTGACATCCGTGGCCACTTTCAAGGATAGCCACCGGGAAACTACCCGGCGAACCTATCAAATCTTGCCAGACTAATTCTGTGGATCTGAAGGCTTGATATCGCGAATATTGAGCTGCAGCGTCTGGTGACCATTCCAAACGTTGACATCAAAGTAGTAGACGATATCCATTTCCGCAGGCAATGTATTGATCCAATGTCCCTGCCGAAACGCAATTGCTTCCCAATCCCTGTCACCGGTATGTAGGAAGAATTTTAGATGCTGGCCGTCGCTCATGGTTCGAGCGTTACGCACCTGGCACCTGTGGCTGCAAAATAAAACTTCAGGATTTTGGCTGCCGGTGGGCTCCAGGGTGGCGACATCTTCCAGAATGCCCGGAATGTCCTCCGGCCGAACGCGCTCAAGGGCGATTTCGCGATCGATGGCGAGCATCGGGTTAAGCTCCATGCCATCCAGCGCCTTATGAGCAAGCTGGTTGAAGCGCTCCAAAAATGCCGGCAGATTTTGGTTGGTAACCGTCAGTCCAGCCGCCATGGCGTGTCCTCCATGACGCACAAGCAGGTCGCGGCATTGATCGAGAGCAGCCACTATGTTGAATTCTGGAATGGACCGGCAAGAAGCCACAACGCAATCCTCACTTTGATGACCGATAATGGCCGGTCGATAGACTGTTTCCACCACGCGCGAGGCTGCCAGGCCTACCACGCCTTCGCTGAAATCTGGTGCCGCGGCAAAGATGAAAGGCGCATCCTTCTCTGCGGCCAAAGCCATCTCCAGCGCCCGGGTTTGAATGTCTTCGGTGATCTCTTTGCGCTGGCGGTTTTGAGTTTCCAACTTTTGGGCAAACATGCCTGCAGTGTAAATGTCGGTCGCTGTTAAAAGGTGGAAAGCGTCCATGGCGGTGTCCATGCGACCAGCCGCGTTGAGGCGTGGACCAATGCCAAAGCCTATGTTTCCGGCATTGATATTTTCAAGACGGATGCCAGCTACCTGGCATAAGGAAAACAAGCCTTGTCTGTTTACCTGGCGCATGTTGACCAGTCCGGCTTTGACCAATGCCCGGTTTTCGTCAGTGAGCGGAGCAATGTCAGCCACTGTGCCAATGGCGACCAGGTCAAGCCAATGTTCAGCCTTCAAACCTTCACAGGGATGACGCTCGAGATAAGCCTGCACGAATTTGTAGGCCAATCCGACCCCTGCCAGGTCTTTATAAGGGTAAAAGTCGCCAGGCTGCTTGGGGTTGAGTACCGCGTCCGCTTGTGGGAGGTTTTCACCAGGCGTGTGGTGATCTGAGAGGATCACATGCAATCCCAGCGCTTTGGCGCGGTCGACTTCTTTGACCGACCGAATGCCGCAATCCACGGTGATCATCAACTGGACACCTTCGCCTGCCAATGTTTCAATGGCTTCCATGTTCAGGCCGTAACCTTCGTCAAAACGATTGGGGATGTAGACCCGCGCCTCAACCCCTATCTCACGGAAAAATTCAAAAAGGAGGGCGCTGGAGGTCACACCATCCACATCATAGTCACCATAGATTGCAATTTTGTGGCTGCCGGTAATTGCGTTGTGCAGGGTTTCCACCGCCTCGTTCATACCGGTCATCAGGAAAGGGTCAGTGGAGCGACTGGCTTCACCGCGTACGTATGCCCAGGCGGTTTTGGAGTCACTGATGCCGCGATTATAGAGCAATTGTCTTAGCAAGGGCGAAAACTCGTTGAGAGCGCTGTTGATGGAAGCGGGGATGCGGGGAGAAATGACCCAGCGTTTGCTTGTGGGGAGTACAGAAGTCATAGGGTTGCCTTTTCTACAATATTGGTTCAATTGTAACCTCTCGGCAAGGCCGGGAGTTTGTCGGGATGAAAGTGTGTTGGGAAGAAAGTGTTCAAACAATTGCTTAATTGTCGATTACATTTGTTGTAAAATGAGGACATGGACACAAAACTTACCTTCCCTCATGCACAAAAAACGTTGAAAAAGGGTTTCAAACCTTCCCCTGCAGTAACGAAGGCAAAAACCGAAGGTGTGCCGTTGGTCGCGCTTGAATCGACCGTGATTACCCACGGCTTACCTTATCCGGAAAACCTCAAACTCGCCCAGGATATGGAGAAGACCATTGCCGAAAATGGCGCCCTTGGCGCAACCATAGCTTTGATGGATGGTCAGATACTGGTTGGGCTCACTCCAGCGCAACTTGAGCTATTAGCCCAAGCTCAGCATGTTCGCAAAGTCAGTGTTAGAGACTTTGGTGTGACAATCGCCAGGAAAGAAATGGGTGGAACGACAGTAGCAGCCACGATGTTTGTTGCTGAACAACAAGGCATCCAGGTGTTTGCAACCGGCGGTATCGGTGGGGTGCACCGTGATGCACCTTTTGACGTTTCAGCCGACCTTCCGCAGCTTGGCAGGTGCCCTGTCATCGTGGTCTGTGCTGGTGCCAAATCGATCCTGGATATTCCTGCAACAGTCGAATATCTTGAGACCCAAGGCGTACCGGTGATTGGTTACCAGACCGACCACTTCCCAGCTTTTTTTTCACGCGATAGCGGCTTACCAGTCGAGATCCGCGCCGACAGCCCTGAAGAAGTTGCTGAAATTGCGGAAGCTCACTGGGCTTTAGGCTTGAAAACTGGAATATTGGTGGTTGTGCCAATTCCTGAAGAATTTGCCGTGCCTAAGGAAAAAATGGAAAAGGTCATTGTGCAAGCGCTGGAGATGGCCAAGGAGGATGGCATTCTGGGCAACAAGATGACCCCTTACCTCTTAAGCAAAGTCAAAGAATTGAGTGGCGGTGAAAGCCTGGAAGCCAATCTGGCTTTGCTCTTGAACAATGCCAAGGTCGGGGCGAAGATCGCAGCCTGCCTGACCCCCTCGGTAAAACCTCCCCGAAAGCTCTTATTCTATGGATGTAGCTGATCACAGACCGGTTGCAATAACCGGTCTGTTTTTTATGGTGTTACTGATGGATTAGGAGTGCGTGTTGGGATCGGTGTGCGTGTTGGAATTGGTGTGCGGGTCGGAACAGGGGTACGCGTTGCGGTTGGAGTAGGTGTGATTGTCTTTGTTAAGGTTGGGGTAAGCGTGAAGGTTGGCGTGATGGTGGGGGTGTTGGTGGGTGGGTTGCCAAGCACTCTGAAATAACCAGAATCCTGCCATTCCTGACCGATAAAAAACTGCACCGAATACAGACCTGGTTTCCAGTCGGCGATGGGCAGTTCAAGGGTTGCGATGCCATACCCACCAGTACCGCCCTCCCATTTGCCCGTGGTCGACTTGAGCAGTTCCCCATCACGATACCAAAACTCTGTCCATTGTACGCCGTCATCCATATTGTTGTAACTGAAACAGGCACTGATACTTTCAAGCGGGTTTTCGAATTCAATCAAAGGCTCAACACATTGATAATCTTTCACCTCGGTCGAAAAACTGATCGGGCTGAAGACGCGATTAGGGTTGGGGGTGATCAACGATTCGATCTGGGTCACAATGAAATTAGGCAGCGAGGGTGTGTCGGTGATGGAAGGCGTATTGGTGATGGTTGGGGTCATGGTAATGGTCGGCGTAAGCGTGACGGTCGGGGTCAGCGTAATGGTATAAGTCAGCGAAGGGGTCAGGGAAGGCGGGAAGTATTGGTAAGCGACCTGTTCACCCCATCTGAAGTTCGCAAAAGCGAACAGCGCCAGAAGAATCGCGCCAACAATTAATAGCGCAGCACGTTCATATTTCTGGCGTTTCTTGAAATAGAACGGCAAGCGTTTGCCGCTTTTGATGGCCTTGATTGCACTTGATACCATCCAGATCACCATCACGATCGTGATGATGCCAAGCATGAGGATGGTAGAGCGGAGGTCGAGATTCATAAGCCTGCCTTTTTGGATTATAGCAGCGAATAATGACGCTGCGTTCGCGGTCTACTTACCCAACGCGCTTTGGTAAGGTTCGGCGAAGAGCGCTGGTGCGCCACCAGTGTGCCAAAAGAGGACTTTCTCAGATTGTTTGAAAAAACCTTTGCGGATCAGGTCAATCAATCCGCCAGCTGCTCGTCCCGTATAGACCGGGTCGAGAGTTACACCTTCGTAGCGCGCGAAGAGCTTGACCCCTTCGACGTCAATGGGTTGTAAAACGCCGTATCCAGCAGCGCAATAATCCCCATCGAGAAGGATAGCATCTTCGTCAACTCTCCAATCCAATTCCTTCAGGGTTGCTGCTTCATTGACCAATTTGGCGATAACGGGGGTAAATTCAACCGGCTCAAGATCAATGCGAATGCCAAGTATTTTGGCTTTTAAACCAGTTTCATGAGCGCCAAGTATCAAACCAGCATGGGTGCCGCCGGAAGAACTGGCAAAGACGATCCAATCAGGTTCCAAGCCTTGCGCTTGAAGTTCGTACATGGCATCGGCGTAACCCAATGCGCCGATTGCGTTTGAACCGCCATAAGGGATCAGATAAGGTTTCTTTCCCATTTGTTGCAGACTAATGAAGGCCGACTGCAGAGTAGACTCTCGCTCGTTACGGCTGCTGACAAAACGTGTTTCGGCGCCAGAAAGAAAATCAAGCAATAAGTTGCCCTGCTTCAGTTCGGGTTCAACACCCGTCAGCACCAACACGCAGCCAAGCCCAAGCCTTGCAGCGGCAGCAGCCACCTGCCGGCAATGGTTGGACTGCACCGCACCTGCGCTGATGAGAGTGTCCGCTCCCTGTGACAGCGCGTCGCCGACCAGAAACTCAAGTTTACGGGTTTTGTTGCCGCCCATTCCGAGACCGGTCAAATCATCACGTTTGATGTAAAGCTCTGGTCCGTTTAGCAATTGGCTTAGCCTGGGGAGTGGTTCGATGGGGGTAGGCAGGTGGGCAAGTTTTACACGGTCGGTCATGAAAGGCTCTGCTTTCTGTTTTCAGCCTTACCTCGTGAACGCATCAGGTCCAGTATCTTAGGTAAGGTCTTGGTGTAGAGCGTGTAGAGGAATGGTCTGGGAGCGTAGTCCCATGCACCAATGTGACGGGTGGTTGTGCCGTTAAAGCCTTCTTTGAAGCGGTACACGCCCCACAGCGAGTCGCTTTCATCAAACACATCCGGGGCTCCCCAGAGGTCGTATGTTTGGCAACCCTGTGACTTGCTCAGGCGGATCGCTTCCCATTGCAATAAATAATTGGGCATCAGGTCGCGTTGCGCTTCGAGGGACATACCGAACATATATCGGCTAATGCCGGCGAAATGAAACAATACGATGGCAGCGATAGGTTGGTTATCGTATTCAGCGATCAGAAAGTCTGCCATGCCAGCTTCGAAAAAGTCTTTCCATAGTGAGGCATAGTAGGCTTCGTGCCGGATGACAAAGTTGTCGCGCACTGCGGTGATGGCGTACATTTGGTAAAGCATGGGGATGTCGGAAAGGTCTCCCTGACGTACGCTGACGCCTTTGCGCGCAGCCAGACGGATGTTGTAACGTGTTTTTTGCTTCATCCCCGCCAGTATTTCTTCCTCACTGCGGTTCAAGTCAATCAACACCGTATTTCGAAATTGGATTTGATCACTGGAGAACTGCCATCCGCGCTCAACCAAGCAGGCTTGGACGGCGTAACCAAGTGGTGCCTCCGAAGCGCTTTCGCTATCGCTTGCACCCCAGCCGAGCACCACATCCGGATCGATCTTGATGAATACTGCATGTCTCTTTTTGGCATAGACCTCCAACCTCTTCAGGACAGTGTCGCGCAGCTGAGTGTCATTCCAGTCCAATGTTGGTCCTTTGGGGCAGTACAAAACCGTGACCTTGAGTCCAAATGGCAGTGACAGGTTGCGTTCAAGTACCATCGCCGCGCCTTCAACCTTGCCATTCTTTGCATTCCAACGCATGTAGTTGGGTTCCCAGCCATTTTGTCGTTTTGCCTGACCCCAAACCGAGGTTTGCATGATGTGTGCTTGCGGTAGCTCCCTTAGGAGTTCATTCCAATTGCTTGCGTGCGTGTCCTCATCCGGCTGCATTATTACCTGCTTTGCCGCGATTGCGCATCCACTGATAGAGTTTATAGAGGAGAGGGTTGTAAACCTTGATGTAGGCTGGCGCCGTGCGCTCCAATTTGCCGCCAAACCCACGCTTGAATCGGTACACCCCCCAAAGACCATCCGCCCGGCTGGCAAAATCGCGCTCCAACACCTCTTCGTCCTCATCAGGCACGCCCCACAAATCGTAACTCAACGCTCCTTTGGTTTTAGCGAGACGCATGGCCTCCCACTGCAACAAGTATGTGGGCATCAGGTTGCGGCTTTCATCATCCGAGGCGCCGTAAAAATACCAGGCGCGTTCTCCCAGAACAAAGAGCATCAATGCCGCAAGCACCTTACCTTCATGGATAGCTTCGAGTAAAAAGCACTGATCCTTGGGGGAGAACAGGCTGAAAACAGTCTTATAATAGGCAAAACTATGCACTGAGAAGCCGTCACGCGTCCCGGTGGTTTGTGTCAGCTCGTAAAAGGCTTCCAGATCCTGCGATTGACGCACACTCACAGCCTTTTTTTCAGCCAGGCGAATGTTGTAGCGGGTTTTTTGTTTCATTGCAGCCAAAAGCGCTTCTTCGTCAGGCCGCAAATCGATCACGATGGTGCGGCGCGGTTGGATAGTGTGCGGTTCCTGTGAAAAATTGGAAAACCAGCTTGGGTCAACATCAGATGGGGTTGGCTCGAAGTAATCTGGTTCGACTTGCAGGAACACGGCTTTCTGACGACGGCAAAGCGTGTCAAGCTCTGGCCACAAAGTTTGCCAGTCATGTCCAACTGGACCTTTGGCAAGATAAGCGATACTAAAGCCGAGTGCAACTTTGCGTATCAATACCTGCGCATAGCATGCCGCAGTCGTAACTGTGTGGGACTGCCAACCAAAACGGGACTTAAATTCTCCCCAATCTGGGGTTTGCAGCAAGTGGGGTGATTTGGATAGAGCGTCAGAGCCTCCGGAGGGAATACGCTCGTCAATCAGGGAAAACATGCGTTTTATCGCCCCTTGAAGCCCAGTACCGACCCAAAGGTGCGCAGGAGTATGAGCAAATCCATACCTAAATTGGAGTGCTTAATATAATAGAGGTCGTACTCCAGCTTGATGGCAGTTTCTTCAACTGTTTCGGCGTAGGCTTGATGAATTTGTGCCCAACCAGTAATCCCTGGTTTGACGAGCATGCGTGCTCGATAGAATGGCACAATATTTTGAAAAATCACTACCAATTCGCTGCGCTCAGATCGTGGACCTACCAGGCTCATCTCTCCTCGCAGTACGTTGACCACCTGAGGCAATTCGTCCAGGTGTGCTTTACGTAGAAAACGGCCGATGCGGGTTACACGCTGGTCGTTAGCGGAGGTAACCAGAGCTTCCTTCTCCATGTCCGCTTTATTCTTCATGGTACGGAACTTGTAAATTCTATAGGGTCTGCCGCCGAGACCTAATCGTTCTTGATTGTAGATGATCGGTCCTTTGGAATCAATGGCAATGATGAGCGCGATGAATGGGAAGAGTAAACCTAACACAATTACACCGATCAACGAGCCAAATATATCGATCAAGCGTTTAAAAAGTCTATAAAAACCGGTTGCTGTTGGGCGATCCAGGAAGGAGCGGATTACCCAGTCAGCCTCCAACAAGCCAATTGGGACGCGGTTGGTCAGCTCCTCATAGGACTCGGACATCGTGGAAAGATTGGTGCCTGCTTCCTGAGCAAGCAAGATGGTCTGGAACATACCATGGTTCATCTGGTTGGTAATAGCCAGAATCATATCCGTCACGCCTTGTTTATTGATCATGTCCGGAATGTTGGTATGGTTGCCAATGATTGGAAAACCATGGACGGTTGTGCCTAATTTGGAAGGGTCATCGTCAATGAGACCGAGTAAATTGAAGGGCTTTGGCTCCAGTTCAGCAACCACGGCTGCCAGAGCAGAACCTGCGTTGCCAGCACCAATGATTAATACACGGCGTTGACTGTTGGCCATGGTGAATAGCTTGATATAGATCGTCCGACCAAGCAGTGTCAGTAGCGCTACGAAGGCGACAAACAAGCCGACAGCAAGACGGGGAAGCGCTGTAGAAGTTACCGTAAAATAGACAATCAGGTACAAGATCGCAGCAATGATGGTTGCTAATCCGACACTGCGAAGTACACTTTTAAAGTTGTTGGCTTTACGCAGATCATAAGAGTCTACCAACAGAAGCACCCAGACAAGAGGTAGGAAGTAGAACCATGTCGGAATACGGTTCTGTAAAAATTCCACAGAAAATATGCTGCTTGGGTCTATCAGAGACCAAACAAAGACTGCAAGAAAAAGCGCAATAACGCCCGCCAGGATGTCGCTAAGTACGAGCAAAAACCTTTGTTCTGAGGAAACCAAGCGCCATTTCTGAGCTGGAGCATTCGTTGTCATACCATTGCCTGCCTTCTAACCCTTCTTTTTTGTTACCAAACCAACTAAAAATCCTGTTCCCCAGGTTAATTGCATGGCTGCAATTGCGAGAGGAACGCCAAACACCATCAGAATATCCTTCTTATTAATTGCAACCTGTATGCCAACCATGATGAGGATTAGCAAGTATACCCCCAGGAAGCCAA
This sequence comes from Anaerolineaceae bacterium, assembly GCA_049657925.1. Classification (GTDB taxonomy): domain Bacteria; phylum Chloroflexota; class Anaerolineae; order Anaerolineales; family Anaerolineaceae; genus Mesolinea. The sequence continues at coordinate 10,914 of JBASOE010000003.1, read as the reverse complement.
GCATCGCCCAAAGGGCGGGTCTGAAGAAGAAACCAACGAGGAAAAGCAGCACCAGCCCAGCAACAAATAGCGGAGGTAATGCCTGGCGTAGGCGAAGTGTCTTGGGATATCGCCTGATCATTTCGGCTTTCCAAAAGCCGTAACGCCAATATTGTAGAACCAGGTCTTTAAGGTTGCGTCTGGCGAAATAAACCGTACGGATTTGTGGGTCGAGCCAAACCCTCCCGCCGGACTGACGGATGCGCGTGTTCAGCTCGTAATCTTCGTTGGTCAATAGGGTTTCGTCAAACCCGCCGATCTTCTCAAGATAGGCTTTATTGAATGAGCCAAACGGTACTGTATCGACATATTCGGCTTTATCAGTGTAGCGATATTTGGCATCGCCGACGCCTAAAGGATGCATTGCCGCGGTGGCAATGGAGCGGGCTATCAGGCTGTTGTTTTGTGGTTGGATATCCCATACCCCGCCAACGTTCTCCGCGACACCTTCAAGATGGGCTTGGATGCAGCGGGCAATGTAGTCAGGACGAGGAATGGAATGCGCGTCCAGCCGAACCAGGTACTCACCAGTGGCTGAACTTATCGCCAGGTTTAATCCACTGGGGATATGCCTTTTTGGGTTGTCTATAATGCTGATTCTGAGGTCAGGGTTTACTTGGCTAAAGTCGGCGATTACTTTTCGGGTGTCATCTATTGAAAATCCATCTGCGATCACAACTTCCAGAAGATCGTGCGGATAGGTCTGAGCGAGAAGCGCATCCAGCAAATGATGGATGGTCTTTCCCTCGTTCAAACAGGGAATGATGACCGAAACAGTTGGCAACATAAGGCGATTATGGCTGGCTTACTTGCAGCAACCCTCGTCGTCGCAATCGCAAGGCACTACAGCCACTACCTCGATCTCAACCGCGGCACCCTTGGGTAAAGCTGCAACCTGGAAAGCCGAGCGTGCTGGTTGATCAGCGGTGAAGAACTCTCCGTAAACAGTGTTCATCTGAGCAAACTCAGCGATATCCTGGAGAAATACGGTGGTTTTGATGACATTTTCAAGAGTCGTACCGGCTGCTTCAAGTACGGTTTTTATGTTTACAAGCGCTTGACGGGTTTGGGCCAGAATTCCGCCTTCAACGAGATTACCGGTGACTGCATCAATGCCTAATTGACCGGACGTGTAAACGAGGCAGCCAGTCGAAACGGCGATTGAATAGGGACCGATCGCTTTTGGGGCTTTTTGGCTTGTGACTACTTTTTTTTGGGAACAACAATTTGTCATTTTTTACCTCGTTGAGAGAATGGTTAAGACCATTATATCATCGAGGCAGCGGTGATCGCCGCACATGGTATTTTACCCGTTTAAGGTTGCCAGTTGCCAATGCCTTTCCAGCAGTGGTCGAGATGTTCTGCCATGACAGGTTTCAACTTGCGTTTGACGCTGCTGCGTGCTGCTTCCATAAGAGGTAAGCCACCGATGTCATTGATGCGCCGGCCGATATCACGTGCCTCGCGGTGGTGCATTTGCAGGTCGAATGGGCCACCAGGCGCAAGTGAAAGAAAATCATCCGTCTGTCCGATCTTGATCAGTTTGGCAATTAAGTCTTTGACCTCCTGCTTGCGGGAAGGATCAAGCGCGCGAATTGCTGGCTCACCGAATAATAAGGTAATTAGGTCCATGGCTACTGCTCTCCTTGCCTAAATTATAGCCGAATCTATCATTTGAAACATCTACTCTCCTCGTTAAAACTTGCATTAACAAAAAATAAGACATTCAATAATTTAAGTGCGGCTTTAAGGAAGCAGCAAGTCATTCGTGGTGTCCCCAAAAGTGCTATTATAATTGACCGTGCGCTTTCTGGTTTTAATTCAAAGGAGTGTTTCATGACTGAGAGTTTTACACAGGAAAGACCAGCTTATCTGGACACAACTCTTTCGTTCGTTGAGCGTGCCAGAGATCTTGTAGGTCGCCTCACCCTGGAAGAAAAAGTAGGGCTGATGAGTCATATTACCTTGGGGATACCCAGGTTAAACATCCCCAGCTATAACTATTGGAGCGAGGCTCTACATGGAATGGCACGCAATGGACGTGCATCTGTGTTTCCGCAGGCTATTGGCATGGCCTCAACCTGGAATAAAGCGTTGATCAAGCAAGTGGCTTCTGCAATTGCTGATGAAGGGCGCGCGAAATATCACGCGACACTGCGTCGTAATGGTTATACTGATCAATACCAGGGGATTAACGTATGGTCTCCAAATGTGAACATCTTCCGCGACCCGCGTTGGGGACGAGGACAGGAAACCTGGGGGGAGGATCCGTATCTGACGGGTGAGATGGGATCGGCGTTTGTAAAAGGGTTGCAAGGGGACGACCCGAAATATCTGAAGTTAGCTGCATGTGCCAAACACTTTGCGGTCCATTCTGGACCCGAAAAAGATCGTCACCACTTCAACGCGATCGTGAGCAAGCGGGAATTATATGATACGTATCTGCCAGCCTTCAAGAAACTGGTGACGGAGGCAAACGTTGAAGCGGTTATGGGAGCTTATAACCGTGTATTGGGTGAAGCGTGTTGTGCCAGTAAATTGCTAATTGGGGATATTCTCCGCGAGGAATGGAAATTTGAGGGTCATTTTGTTTCGGATTGTATGGCCCTCTCTGACTTTCATCTGAATCACAAACTCACGACAGATGCGGCTGAATCCGCTGCGTTGGCACTCAAAAATGGTTGTGACCTGGGCTGCGATTGCGTGTTCAACACCATCCCTGAAGCAATTTCACGTGGTCTGATTGCTGAAACAGATGTGGATCGCGCTCTCGTAAAGTCACTAACCACTCGTTTTAAACTTGGCATGTTCGATCCGGAAGAAGATGTGCCATACACATCGATACCTATGGATGTGGTCGGTTGTGAGGCTCATCGAGAGTTGGCTTATCAGACAGCTACAGAGTCAATTGTTTTACTGAAAAATAAAAACAACATTCTGCCAATCAAACCTTCCACCAAAAAGATCTTTGTCACTGGGCCGACTGCAACCAGCGCTGAAGTGTTGTTAGGAAACTACTACGGATTTAACGATCAAATGGTCACCTTGCTTGAGGGGATAACTGGAAGACTCCCAGAAGGGATGGGCATGGAATACCACAGTGGAGCACTGTTAAATCATCCCAGAGAGATTGAAGAAACCTGGGCAGTCGGAATGGCAAAAAGTGCCGACTTTGCGATTGTCTGCGCTGGCCTTTCTTCGTTCCTTGAAGGGGAAGAAGGCGAATCTCTGCTCTCACCTCAAAATGGCGACCGCGAGAGCATTTCTCTACCTGATAGCCAGGTCAATTACATCAAAGAGCTTTACAACAGCGGTTCCAGGATCGTCCTTGTTCTCACCGGTGGCAGCCCGATTGCTTTAGGCGAAGTGGAAGACATGGCGGATGCGATCTTGTTTGTTTGGTATCCGGGTATGGAAGGTGGAAGGGCTGTCGCTGATGTGCTCTTTGGGGATGTTTCGCCTTCAGGAAAATTGCCTTTAACTTTCTCGAGATCACTGGATCAACTGCCTGCTTTTGATGATTACAGCATGAATAACCGTACATACCGCTATATGAACGCAGAACCGCTCTATCCTTTCGGCTTTGGATTAAGTTACAGCCAGTTCGAATATTCCGACATGCAGCTTCCAACAACAGCAATCCATGTCGGAGATTCCCTTAATGTGAGGTTGACGGTTAAAAACAGCGGTATTCAAAAAGCAGCTGAAGTTGTTCAGGTTTATCTCAGTGACCTACAGGCTTCCACTGTTGTACCCATTCACCACTTGGTGGATTTTGAGAAGATCGAACTTGAGGCCGGTAGCAGCCGACAGGTGGAATTCACGATAACACCAGAGATGATGTCTTTCTTCAACGACGAAGGAGAACTGACTCTCGAACCTGGAGAGTTCCGTCTGGAAGTTGGCGGTTGTTCGCCCGGCAAACGCGGTCAGGAGTTGGGTGCGCCTAAACCTGTTAATGCGTTTTTTGAAGTCATTTAAGTAAACAACAAGAATCTAAGGAGAAATCAATGTCAAATTATTTACCAAAACCTGAACACAAATTTACTTTTGGATTGTGGACCGTTGGAAATCGTGGCAGTGATCCGTTTGGCGCAGCTGTGCGAGAAAAAAAGACCCCAGCCGAATTGGTTTACCTGCTTGGTGAAGTTGGTGCTTATGGAGTCAATTTTCACGACAACGACCTGATCCCGATTGATGCAACCCCGGCAGAAGCAGAAGCCATTAAAATGGAATTCCGCAAGGCCTTGAACGATACTGGGTTGGTCGTTCCCATGGCTACCACTAACCTCTTTTATGATCCTATTTTCAAGGACGGGGCTTTCACCAGCAACGACCCAAAAGTTCGCGCCTATGCCATTCAAAAAACCATGAAAGCTATCGACCTGGGTGCGGAATTTGGTGCCAAGGTCTATGTCTTTTGGGGGGGACGCGAGGGCGTTGAGACGGATTCCAGCAAGAGTGCAGTCGAAGCCATCAAGCGCAACCGCGAAGCTATGAACTTCTTCTGTGAGTACATTCTGGATAACAAGTACGGAATGAAGTTGGCTCTTGAGGCCAAACCTAACGAACCACGTGGGGATATCTACAATGCCACCACGGGTCATATGCTGGGTTTCATCGCGACGCTTGATCATCCAGAGATGGTAGGTGTCAACCCTGAAGTTGCTCACGAACATATGTCTGGGCTCAATTTTATGCACGGCGTTGCTCAAGCCTGGGAAGCTGGAAAACTTTTCCACATCGATCTAAACGATCAATATCCTGGACGCTACGATCAAGATTTGCGCTTCGGCTCACGCGATCTTAAGGCAGCTTTCTATTTGGTAAAGTTTCTTGAAGATGTGGGTTATGACGGGTCAAGGCATTTTGATGCGCATGCCTACCGTACTGAAGATTTTGAAGGCGTGAAAGATTTTGCCCGGGGTTGCATGCGTACTTATCTGATATTGAAAGAGAAAGCTGAAAAAATCAATACCGATAAAGAAGTCCAGGCTATCCTGGCGGAGATCAATGCGGAAGATCCAAATATGGCGCAGTTCTTGGGCAAATATTCAGCCGACAAAGCCAAAGCAATAAAAGCGCAGGCATTTGACCGGGAAAAGATAGCCAGTCGTGGGTTGAAATATGAACGACTTGACCAATTGACGGTGGAGATTCTGCTTGGTGTTCGATAGTTTTTGCATGAGTTGAGTAACGGAGCTGCTTTGGCATATTTTCTTGGGTTAGATATCTCTACGACATCGAGTAAAGCCTTGATCATTGACGATCAAGGCAAAGTGATTGCGGTAACCTCCTCACCACACACTCTTCAAACCCCCCAACCGTTATGGTCTGAGCAGGATCCTCGTGAATGGTGGAAAGCCGTTTCGTCGTGCATTAAACCGGCATTGGAAAAAGCTGGCATCACCGGGGAAGCGATCAGCGCGATTGGATTGACAGGTCAGATGCATGGGCTGGTGTTGCTTGAAGATTCTGGCAATGTTTTACGTCCTGCCATCCTGTGGAATGATCAGCGCACGCAGAGTCAGTGTGACGAGATCCATAGGATTGTCGGAAAAGATAGGTTCATTCAAATCACCGGAAATGTTGCCCTAACCGGGTTTACTGCTCCGAAGATTCTGTGGGTGAAAGAAAATGAACCAGAGGTGTTTGCGAAAGCGAAACACGTGCTGCTGCCCAAGGACTATGTCCGTTACAAGTTGACGAATGAATACGCCATGGATAAGGCTGATGGCGCTGGTACAGTATTGTTTGATTTGCGAGCAAGAAACTGGTCTGAAGCTTTACTGGAAGCCTTGGGAATTCCGTCTTCGTGGATGCCGCGCACTTATGAGGGGCCTGAAATCACCGGTTATGTGACCCAAGAAGCTGCCGCCTTGACCGGTTTGGCAGCAGGAACGCCTGTGATGGCTGGTGGAGGCGATCAAGCAGCTGGTGCTGTGGGCATGGGGGCAGTTGAGCCAGGTGTTGTTTCGTTGACAGTCGGTACAAGCGGGGTTGTGTTTGCCACAACACCTTCAGCGCTGATTGAACCTAACGGCCTTTTGCACGCGTTTTGTCACGCCGTTCCCGGTATGTGGCACTTTATGGGCGTGATGCTTTCGGCAGCGGGAAGCCTGCAGTGGTATCGTGATACGCTTGCCCCCGAGATGAGTTTTGATGATTTGATTGAAGATACCGATGACGTTCCGGCAGGCAGCGAGGGGTTGCAATTCCTGCCATATCTCACAGGTGAGCGCACCCCACACCCTGATCCATTAGCGAGAGGGGCATTCGTTGGGCTAACTCTTCGGCATACCCGAGCCCATTTGACCCGGGCAGTATTGGAAGGTGTCTCTTTTGGATTAAAAGATAGCTTTACTCTGATCCAAAATGCTGGTTTAGGACCGATCACACAGGTGCGAGCTTCTGGCGGAGGGATCAGAAGCGCGATTTGGAGGCAAATCCTTGCGTCAGTGTTGAATGCGGAGTTAGTAACCGTGAACACAACGGAGGGAGGGGCTTACGGGGCAGCGTTGTTGGCAGGCGTCGGCATAGGCGCGTGGAGTGATGTTGTCTCAGCCTGCAAGTCGTGCATCAAAATTACCGGCAGTACGTTTCCTGACCTCAAACAAGTGGATGATTATCAAAAAGCCTACCAGATCTATCAGGGATTGTATCCTCAGCTGAAGGATAGTTTTTCAAAAATGGCATGACAAACAAGTTCAAAATTATAGCGGGCATCTCTACGAAGAAATATCGCTCTGCAAGAAATTTCGCCCTGCTCACACAAACATCGCAGACATGCTATAATATAGGCGCGGCGTTGAGGAAGCTGTTTGCTTTCAGAACGCCACTTATGTTAATCAACCCCCAATGGGGATGTTTATTTTGAAGGAAAAGTAAAATGGCCAGTTCATACCTCACTCGTGAAGGATTTGATAAGTTAGAGCAAGAGCTTGAGTATTTGCGCTCGGAAAAACGCACTGAAGTTGCCCGCCGTTTGCAGGAAGCCATGGAAGATGGCGAGCTGATTGAAAACGCTGAATATGAAGACGCGAAAAATGAACAGGCTTTTACTGAAGGTCGCATCAAGGATCTGGAATTGTTGCTCGCCAACGCACAGATTATTGATGAGGAAGAAAACGAAAAACATATGGTTCAGGTGGGTTCAACCGTGACGATCGTCGAAGGTGAAGAACGACCTGAAACTTATAAAATTGTAGGTCCAGCTGAGGCAGACCCACGCCAACGCCGTATTTCGCATGAATCCCCCATTGGGCATGCACTTTTGAACCATAAAGTGGGTGATAAAGTAAAGGTGGATGCACCGGGTGGCGCGTTCATGGTTCAAATCACTAAAATTGACTAAATTGATTTGAAAACTGAGCCCCACCTGAATACGAGGTGGGGCATTTTATTATCAAGAGGTGCATATGTTGCAGGATGAGTTTAACGAAATCGAACGCAACCGTTACGAAAAAATGATCAACTTGCGTGAGTCTGGCGTGGAACCCTACCCAACTCGTTCTGCAAAGACGCATACCTCGGCAGAAGCCATTGCCGCATTCGAAGCAGCAGAGCAAGCTTCTGGTGAAGGCGGAGTGATTCAATCAGTGAGGGTTGCCCTGGCTGGGCGCTTACGTGCCATCCGCAACATGGGCAAGCTCAGTTTTGCCCACATCGAAGACCGCGCTGGCAAAGTGCAATTGCTAATGCGAGTCGACGAACTGGGGCCTGAAAAACTGGCAGAATTTGTTAATGGATACGACTTGGGTGATTTTATCGAAGCCAGTGGCGAGATGTTCCGCACTCGTCGCGGCGAAGTCACTCTGCAAGTTGCTGACTTCAAAATGCTTGCAAAGGCATTGCTGGTGCTGCCAGCCGACAAAGACGAAGTTGTCGACGGTGAAACCATCCGCCATTCCACATTGACCGACCCTGAGATCCGCTTTAGACAGCGGTATGTTGACCTGGCTGTCAACCCTGAAGTACGCGAGACTTTTAGAGTGCGCGCCGAAACAGTCAAAGCACTGCGCAACTTCCTGGACGAACGCGAATTTGTGGAAGTCGAAACACCTATTTTGCAGCCCATCTATGGTGGAGCAGCCGCCAAACCTTTCACCACCTTCCACAATCAACTCAAACAACAACTCTTCCTCCGCATCAGTTTTGAACTCTACTTGAAGAGGCTGATTGTGGGCGGCATTGACCGGGTCTATGAAATTGGGCGCGACTTCCGCAATGAAGGCGTGTCTTTCAAGCACAATCCTGAATTTACTCAACTCGAATTCTACATGGCTTATGCCGATTACCACACTATCATGGAATTGACCGAACAGATGGTTTCTGAGGTGGCGCAAAAGGTTTTAGGCACCCAAATCGTCCAGTTTGATGGTCACGAAATCGACCTGACGCCACCCTGGCGCCGTCTGACTATCCGTGAAGGGCTGATTGAGCAAGCCGGTATTGACATTAACAATTACCCCACCACCGAAGCGCTTTCGGTTGTTCTGAAAGAAAAGGGCATTAACCACAAAGCGGATGCCCCACGCGGCAAGTTAATTGGCTTGTTGATGGAAGAATACCTTGAGCCAACCCTCATTCAGCCTACTTTCCTGTGTGACTATCCGCGCGATATCTCGCCCCTGGCTAAGAACGTCCCAGGTGACCCCAACACAGTCGAGCGATTTGAGGGTTTCATCAGCGGTGTGGAATTGTGCAACGCCTTCACTGAGCTAAATGACCCAATCGAACAGCAGAACCGCTTCATTGAAATGGGCAGAGCCTACGCCAGCGATGATGAAGAACGCCACCCCATGGATGACGACTTTGTGCGTGCCCTGGCTTATGGCATGCCGCCAACGGGTGGGTTTGGTATGGGCGTCGACCGACTCGTCATGTTCCTGACCGGCAACCACAACATCCGTGAGGTCATCCTCTTCCCCCATCTGCGCAGCACTGATGATGGCAGCGAAAAGGACGAGTAGGTTGATCCAGGCAATAATAGCGAATAGGAATTACAAACAGAGCATCCTCCGTTACAAACTGTTAAAAGAAGCACAAAGAGCGTGGAAAGTGTTTCCTAAAATGGACCCTTCACGTATCAACCCGAGTATTCACGAAAGCTTCAACACTTAAGCCCATCGCGGAGGCAATTTGAGAGATGGCCTATCCCATCCCTCGGAATTATTGAAGAGCTAAAGTAAAGCAGGTTGACAGGACTATTCGGCCATGTTAACCCTTTCGCCAATACGGGTATATCGTTCGTAAAGGATAATTAGCGTCTATTGCGATGTTTTGAGTCTTCAATTATCCGATGAGTGCCATCGCAGAGTGGCTTACTGGATGACATGCCGCAGTTGCACAAGGTGACGCGATTGCGCGCGACGAAGGGTACGCCGTCGGCACGGTCGATCGGGATAGACCCCATCACCCATAAGGGGCCACGAATGTTGCCATACCAAGTACCCTCGAGGGTCTCGGCGATCTGGGGCGGCAGGTCTTTTTCCACGATCTCGCCGTTGGGAGTCATACGATAGACCAGTGACCCAGCCGGGCAGTCCTCAACCATTTTGATGGCGGTTTGGCGGGCTTCTTCGTCCTCACCCAGTTCTACCAATTCATCGAAAGATGTGTCGACTCTCACGCAGAAACCCGCTGACATACATAACGGAATGATTTTGGTGACGTTGAAGCCGTCTTTATTGCGAAAGGTCATACTGCGCAGGGTGGAGCCATCCGTGCGGGCTGTTTCGGTGCCGTCAAACCCAGCGCGGACATGTTTGCCGTCGCAAAAAGGCATATTCTCGGAGAGCCCACAGCGACACAGCTCGTAAGCTTCCCCCTCCGGTTCGCGCGGTGTCAGTTCCTGCCAGGAAAGCGGCTCGCTCTTATCCGACATCACCTGTTTAAGACGTTTAAGAGGGATGTTACCTGTCACCCGGTACGGGCCGTTCTTGACGATCCTGATTTTCATCTCAGGGGTCAGTTTTATTGCGGGGTTCTTGGGTGCTGGCATGTTTTCGCTCCAATGGTTGTTGCGCTCAATTATAGCGCAGGGTGGTGATTAAGGATGCGGACGGGTCAAGCGTTTTGCTCCGAAATGGAGTGCAGCGAGGTATTCGATTCCTGCATTTTCTGAAACTTCTGCATCGCTACTTTGGGTACAATGACTGAAGCGTCAACCCGTTGACAGCCTCTCGATTAATTCTTTCTTCTAAATCTAACGAAAAGTGAAACAATATCTGTAGATATTTGGATCGAGCACGTGTTCATAGTGGTTTGAAGGTCAACCTGTCTCTAAAAATAGGGTTTATTACGTAGAAAGGTAATCTTCCGGGGTTGGAATCTCTCGTCAATGCGAACGAATGAAGCATTAATCTGTCATTGCGAGCGTGCGAAGCAATCTCAGAGTTAATCCGTCATTGCGAGCGTGCGAAGCAATCGCGCAGTTTCTTTTCGTCATGACATAGTTGGGCAAACTTATAGTTGAACGTAAAAAGTCACGACTAAATTTCCGTCGTTGCGAGCGTGCGAAGCAACCTCAGAGTTAATCCGTCATTGCGAGCCCGCGGAGCAATCTCGTAGTTACTTTCGTCATTGCGAGCCCGCGAAGCAATCTCGTTGTTAATCCGTCATTGCGAGCCCGCGAAGCAACCTCGTTGTTAATCCGTCATTGCGAGCCTGCGAAGCAACCTCGTAGTTATTCCCGCCCGTGCCCGCCAAGAATCGGACAGGTATCATTACGAACGTAGTAAAGGATCTGGTAGTTTGTTTTCAAAAGGCCAGATCCTTCGCACTGCGTGCTCTGGATGACACAGGGAGGCTCGCCTCGAATGACACGTGGGGAGCGTCGCTCCGCCCTCGGTTGACACTCGTACAGTCTTACCG
>JBASOE010000002.1:0-1757 GCA_049657925.1 Anaerolineaceae bacterium | reverse complement strand
ATGTAGCGGTCTCTTTGATGCAAATTTGTGCCAAACTTGGCTCCAATTTCACTATCGCCAACCCGGTTGGATACGATATGCCGGCTGAGTCGATCGAAACCATCAAACCCATCGCTGAAGCCAGCGGCGCTAAACTTGCTTTCCTAACTGATCCATTGGAGGCCGTCATAGACGCGCATGTCATTTATACCGATACCTGGACCAGTATGGGGCAGGAAGAGGAAACTGCCAAGCGTGAAGCAGTGTTCCCACCTTACCAGGTCAACCAGAAGCTTGTAGGCGCGGCTCGTGATGACGTCATTGTGATGCACTGTCTGCCAGCCCACCGCAATCACGAACTGACCGACGAAGTCGCGGATGGACCGCATTCGGTGATCTTCCCCGAAGCTCACAATCGCTTGCATGCCCAGAAAGCTGTGCTTTATACTTTGATGAAGGACAACTAAACCTTCTGATACTATCGTAAGTCAATCTAAGAGGTGACAGGATGATCAGGTTTGCCAAAATCGTCGCGACATTAGGTCCAAGCAGTTCAGATGAACCTCGACTAAGAGAGATGATTGAGGCTGGCATGGACGTTGCCCGCCTCAATTTTTCACATGGCACCCACGAGGATCATGCCACACGCATTCAAATGTTGCGCAGGCTCTCCCTTGAAATGAACAAACCAGTTGCTATTCTGATGGACCTGCAAGGCCCAAAATTGCGCATTGGTAATCTTGCGGTTGAACCGCTCACGCTCACCGCCGGACAAACAGTCGCCTTGCGGTCGGCAGAAAATACTGAAAACCTTCGAGCGGGAGTCACGTTCATTCCCTTCGATGTACCACAGTTGCACAAAGCCTTGATTGTCGGCAACCATATTTTGCTCGACGATGGCAACCTGGAGTTTCAGGTTACCGAACTGGACGGCGAGAACATCTATGCGACCGTCCTGTTGGGTGGCGATTTAAAATCTCATAAAGGTGTCAATTTACCCGGCTCGAACCTCGATATCCCAATCCTGACTGAAAAAGACCTCAAAGATCTGGCGTTCGGTCTCGAACAAGGCGTTGACCTAATCGCGGTATCATTCGTCAAAGTAGCGTCAGATATTGAGATGGTACGCCAACGCATCATTGAGCTCGCAGGCAATCGTAATCATCCCCCGATCATTGCCAAGCTTGAACGTCCTGAAGCGCTGGACAATTTGGATGCGATTATGCAGGCTACGGATGGTGTGATGGTTGCCCGGGGTGACCTGGGTGTCGAAATGTCACCCGCGACGGTACCGTCGGCACAAAAATCGATCATTAATGCTGCTAATCGCAGCGGTAAGTTTGTAATCACTGCTACGCAAATGCTTGAGTCAATGATTAACAATCCCCGCCCAACCCGTGCTGAAGCCGCAGATATAGCGAACGCCATCTATGATGGCACCGATGCGGTCATGTTATCCGCGGAAACTGCTGCCGGCAAGTATCCGGTTCAAAGCATTCGCATGATGAATTCGATTATTTTGGAAGCAGAGAAACACAAATTCGATTGGGGACACGCAGTAACGCCAGATACATCAAACTGTGACGACGATTCATTAGCTATCACCAGCGCAGCCAGAGATTTGGCTGAAGACATAAATGTAGAGGCAGTTGTCGTGTTCACGTTGAGAGGCAAAACCGCCTTATTGATGTCCAAGACCAAGCCTCGGGTACCAATCTATGCCTTCACTCCTGAAATCTCAACTTACCATTGGCTGGGCATTCTTTGGGGTGTCACTC
>JBASOE010000001.1:0-13374 GCA_049657925.1 Anaerolineaceae bacterium | reverse complement strand
ATTAACCGATGTTAGTACTAATTTTACGATGGGGATTGTGTTTTCTTGTATAATAGATTCATTGATATATAGGATTATTATGAGAACGTTAGATAGCGATCAGCGAAGACTGTCATTATCTTTCCATTACTCGTGGCAGATTAATTTTGTTATCAGTTCCTGGCAAATTAGTAATCAACAGCACTGTGGTTTTACAAATCAGTTAGGCACTTGCCTGGCTGATTATTTTTTTAATTCAAAGAGGAGAGAAATATGCGCTTTACAAAACTGCACTTGTTAGTCTCGTTAATTATCGTCTCGGCAATATTACTCGGTGCCTGTCAGGCAACCCCTGCAGCAGCACCCACTGAACCACCTGTTACCGCAGATCCGATGGAGGCACTCATTGCCGCCGCCAAAGCTGAAGGCAACCTAACTGTCATCGCCCTCCCGCATGACTGGTGCAACTATGGCGAAGCCATCGCGGCATTTTCTGCCAAGTATGGAATCGCTATCAATGAGCTCAACCCTGATGGTGGATCCGCAGATGAGATCCAGGCCATTGTTGCCAACAAAGACAACAAAGGCCCCCAAGCCCCCGATGTCATTGACGTTGGTTATGGTTTTGGTCCCCAACTGATCACCGATAAACTTGTCATGCCCTACAAAGTTGCCACCTGGGATTCCATTCCTGCTGATTCAAAAGATCCTGATGGTTACTGGTACGGTGACTATTATGGCGTATTGGCCTTCGAGGTCAACAGTGATGCTGTCACCAATGTTCCTGCTGACTGGGCTGACCTGTTGAAACCCGAATACAAAGGCCTGTTTGCCCTTTCAGGCGACCCTCGCGCCTCTGCTCAGGCTCAGATGTCCGTCTATGCTGCCGCCATCTACAATGGTGGGTCTTTGGATAACGTACAGCCCGGGCTCGATTTCTTCAAGCAGGTTAATGACGCCGGCAATTTCGTGCCAGTAATCGCCAAACAAGCTACTGTCGCAAAGGGTGAGACCCCCATTATCTTACGCTGGGACTACAGCGCCTTGGCTGACAGAGACACCCTTGCTGGTAACCCGAACATCGCGGTTGTCTACCCAGCCAGTGGCACCATTGCTGGTATCTACATCCAGGCTATTTCCGCTTATGCGCCTCATCCCAATGCGGCAAAACTATGGATGGAATACCTGTACAGTGACGAAGGCCAGAATGTCTGGCTCAAGGGATACTGCCACCCGATCCGCTACGCTGACATGCAATCACGTGGTGTAATCCCCGCTGATGTTGCTGCCAAACTGCCCACCTTCGCAGGTCCTATTGCTTTCCCAAGTATTGACCAGATCAACGCTGCCAAGCAGGTCATTGGTGATCAATGGATGTCTGTTGTTGGTGCAGATGTTAAGTAAGCAAGACCCTAAATTAATGGATAGACGGGACGCGCCAAAAACGCGTCCCGCACCTTTGCAATGGGGTAAATGGCTCGGCGTTCTTCCGTTTTTCATTTTTGCATTTCTTTTTATTGTGCTTCCGTCTGTAACCTTGCTGGTCGGTGCTTTCAAAGACAACACAGGGAAGCTAACCCTGGATAATTTTGTCAGTTTGATGGATCCTTCGATCCTCAGCGCTTATTGGGTCACCATAAAGATCAGCCTGACGACAGCCATTGGTGGTGGACTATTGGGCTTTTTGATGGCATACGCGATCACCGTGGGAAAGCTCCCCCGTTCTGTTCGCACTGGTTTACTGACATTTTCTGGCGTGGCTTCAAACTTTGCCGGCGTCCCCTTAGCTTTTGCTTTTATCGCCACTTTGGGACGAACAGGTTTGGTGACCCTCTTATTAAAGAATATTTTTGGATTGAATCTCTACGACCAGGGGTTCAGCCTTTACAGTTTTTGGGGACTTTCATTAACCTATATGTTCTTTCAATTTCCACTGATGGTGCTGGTAATCACACCAGCGTTGGACGGTCTCAAAAAAGAATGGATCGAAGCCGCCGAAAACCTTGGCGCTTCTCAGAGTCTCTACTGGCGCAAAGTAGCACTGCCTATTCTGATGCCATCCATTCTTGGGTCCATGATCTTATTATTTGGCAATTCCTTCGGTGCTTACGCAACTGCCTATTCGTTGACAGGTGGTTTTATAAATCTGATCACGATTGTCATTGGCTCCCAGATTAAAGGCGATATTTACTACAATCCGGGCCTGGGGTACGCTTTGGCAGTCGGCATGGTGATCGTGATGGCAGTCATGATGTCCATCTATTATGCGTTGCGACGCAGAAGTGAAAGGTGGCTGCATAATTGAAACGAAAGCCATTCTGGTCTTGGGTATGGATAATTATCGGCGTGATCTATTTTGTTCTGCCGTTGTATTCGACATTCGATTTTTCTTTGCGAGCCAGGAAAGGGGAACTTTCTTTTCTGGCTTATCAAAATATTTTTAACGATCCCCAATTCTGGTCCACCATCAAGTTCTCATTGATCATTGCTGTATTTACCATTGTTGTCAGCATCATCCTCGTGGTTCCGACCGCTTACTGGATCCGCCTTCGATTACCTCAGTTACGTGGCATGTTGGAATTTATCTCAATGCTTCCGTTTGTTGTGCCTGCCATTGTGCTGGTATTTGGTCTCATCCGGGTCTATAGTGGAGCACCCTTCTTTCTCACTAATTCGTTTTTTGGCTCAAACGTGCTGCTCGTTGCTGCTTATGTCGTGCTCGCCTTACCCTATGTCTTTAGATCAGTTGATACCGGCTTGGCTGCCATTGACGTGATCTCACTGACCGAAGCGGCCCAGAGCCTCGGGGCAGGTTGGGGCACGATTATGTTCAAGATCATTTTCCCAAATCTCAAAGTTGCCATCATCAGCAGTGCCTTTTTAACCCTTGCCACTGTGATCGGCGAATATACCATTGCCAGTTTCATGGTCGGAATCAAAGCCTTTGGTCCTTATATGTCACTGATTGGCCAAAACCGAACTTATGAATCCTCTTCGCTTGCCATCATCAGCTTTATGGTGACCTGGGGATTCATGGGGTTGATCCAACTATTCAACCGCGGCAAAGCGGACACCAGTTCATTAGCCGGAGCTCGTTAAATTTAATATAATCTGAATTCATAAGGTGATTTATGGCTTATCTTTCCTTTTCAAATCTCTCTAAAGTTTATGGCTCAGTTGCCGCGGTCGAAGATTTTAATCTTGAGGTAGACAAGGGTGAATTTGTCTCGTTCCTGGGCCCTTCTGGCTGTGGAAAAACGACAACTTTGCGAATGATCGCCGGATTTGAAATGCCGACCACCGGCACGATCACCCTGGATGGGCAAGACATCACCTACACATCACCCAACCAACGCAACGTTGGAATGGTTTTTCAATCCTACGCGCTTTTTCCGAACTTAACTATCGGGCAAAACATCGGTTTTGGTCTGCAAGTCCGCAAGATCCCTGAACCTGAGATCAAGAAAAGGGTTGATGAAATGCTCAGCCTCGTTCACCTCGAGAGTCACATCAACAAGTATCCATACCAACTTTCAGGAGGCCAGCAGCAGCGCATCGCCCTGTCCCGTGCCCTGGCGATCAACCCACGTGTGTTACTTCTCGATGAACCTCTCTCAGCCCTGGACGCGAAAATCCGTGTTGAGTTGCGCCTTGAGATCCGCCGAATTCAACAAACCATGGGCATCACTACCATCTATGTGACCCACGACCAGGAAGAAGCCTTGTTGATCTCTGACCGGGTGGTGGTCATGAGCCAGGGCAGGATGGAACAGGTCGGAACGCCTGCCACAATCTACAATTTCCCTTCCAGTGAATTTGTTGCCCAATTTGTCGGTCAGCTCAACATGCTTCCTGTGACTGAAGTGAACTTGGAAGAACAAACCTGTGTCCTCGCAGGGCAGAAAATAAAATTTGAACACTCCTCTGATCGAAAAATCAGTGACTCGCCTCGACTCGCCATACGACCCGAAGAGCTTCAACTTGGCACGGGCGCAGGCAGAAATGCCCTCAAAGGACGGGTTGAATCGGTACTGTTCCTTGGTGCTATCGTGCGTCTGCGTGTGGATGTGGGTGGCGTACTGCTCTCGGCTGACTTTTTCAACGAAAGAACCAGAACCTTGCCCAGGTCCGGTGATGATGTGATCGTCAGCTTCCCTGAATATTCCTGTTGGATTGTCTAAACTTCATTGGCAGGGCTTGTTCTGTCAATTAATTTTAAGGTTCATTCCCAAAGGAGGCTCCATTGGAAATCAATTCAACCACCTCATCGCCGGAAAAAATCAGCATCACCATTAACGGCGAACCGAGAGAGTTCGAGATCGGAAAAGACCTCCAACCTTGGACGACATTATCTGCTTTTCTTCGGGAAGAGCTTGGTTACACCGGTCTGAAAGTGAGTTGCGACGAGGGCGCCTGCGGTGGCTGCACGATTATTTTGGACGGTAAAGCCATCCTGTCCTGCATGATTCTGGCAGTGGAAGCCAACGGCAAAAACCTCCTTACCATCGAAGGATTAGCAAAAGATGATCCAGTCATATTGGCCTTCGCGGAACAGAGTGAACCTGGGCATGGTACTGCGCTGCAATGTGGTTACTGCACCCCTGGTTTTGTCATGACCACGCGGGCTCTACTCAATGAAAACCCCAACCCGACCATGGACGAGATCAGGGAAGCTCTTTCCGGCAATCTTTGCCGCTGCGGTTGCTACGATGCCATTGCCATGGCCGTAACCCACGCCGCAGAAAAGATTGTTGCCAAAGGAGGTCTCTCATGACCGCTGCTTTCGAACCACGGGTAAAGCGCCAGTTTATCGGTGGTTATCAACCGCGCATCGATGCACTCGAAAAAGCCCAAGGCAAACCACTCTACGCGGACGACATCATTTCAGAGCGCAATTACCCTGGCTTGCTCTATGCCCGAGTGCTGCGCTGCCCTTATCCACGAGCGAGAATCCTTCACATCGATACTTCAAAGGCGGAAGCTCTACAAGGTGTCAAAGCCATTGTGACCTACAAAGATCCCGAACTGATGAAAATGAAACCAACCAATGCCGGTTGGACGGATGCGGTGGACACGGTCAGCTACGAAGGCATGATGTGGAGGAAGTTTCGCGATCGACAGATTCTGGGTGATTATGCCACTTGGGCAGGCGATGAAGTCGGTGTTGCCCTCGCGGCTGAGACCGAACAGATCGCTGATCAAGCCATTAAACTGGTTGAAGTTGTTTGGGAAGAGCTGCCGTATGTCATGGACCCAAAAACCGCCATGAAATCTGGCGCCCCGGTGATCCATCCTCAAATTGCCGTCGATAACATTCTTCCTCCTGATCCAGTGGGCGGTCCCGAGGTCTTTTTGATCAAGGGAGATATCGACAAGGGGTTTGCCGAAGCGGATGTGGTGATCGAAATGGATACCATCCACGGTAATCCGACCCAAGGCTCTCTGGACCCCTGGTGTTTAATGGTCAAAGTGGAAGGTGAGCAGCTCACGGTGGTATCGAATTCCTACGCAACCGATCAGACCCGCATGCACATGAGCCAAATGCTCGATCTGCCCCTTCACAACATCCGCGTCATCAGCCAATATGTTGGCGGGCAATTTGGACGAGGAGACACTGGCGACCAGGCATTCTTTATCTTTACAGTCCTTCTTGCAAAGAAATCAGGGAGATCAGTCAAGTTCAAGCACACTCGCCGCGACAGTTTTCACGACACCCGTCAACCCGCCCTCTATCATTGCAAGGCTGGCGCGTTGAAAGATGGCACGATCACTTCACTCCATTTCAAGTCGATTGGTGATATTGGTGCGCATGCGGATCACTCCGTTTTTGCCCTCAAATTCGCGCCAGCTGAGATTGCCGAAGTTGCCCTGGCGCATATTCCCAACCTGAAAATGGAATCCCGGGCGGTTTATACCAACCATATCCCCGGTTGCATGATGCGCGGGGTGGGCAATTCGCAATTCAACTTTATCTTTGGCCGCATGATCGATGGCTTGGCCGAAAAGTTAGGCATGGATCCGATTGAACTGTCCATCAAAAACTTTAGTCATGAATGGGGCGTTCCCCCCGACCCAAGCCTGAAGGCCGTGCTTGAAATCGGCGCAGAACGCATCGGCTGGAATGAAAAACGCCATCTGCCTGGTCAGGGCGAATGGTTTGAAGGCACGAAAAAACGTGGCGTTGGCTTCTCACTGCACCCAGGTTGGCACGCTGAATGGCAGGAAGTCCGCCGTGGGCAGGTGCAGGCACGCATCACCCTCCTTCCCGATGGCACGGTAACACTGGATGCCCCGACGGTCGAGACTGGCACGGGCTCAAACACCTGCAACGTGCTTGGCTGTGCTGAAGCTTTAAGTTTTTTAGGCGTTGAACAAAAAGATATCACCTGGGTTTCAACCGTGGACACGGATAATGGCATGCGCGACTGTGTCCAAACCGATAGTGCTGTTTCCTTCCTGCAATCAGAGGTGATGGTGTTGGCTGCCAAGGAGCTGAAGGAAAAGCTGATCGATCTGGCTGCCACTACCCTAAAAGTGCCAAGGGAAAAGGTGGAAATTATCGATGGGCAGATCATTATTTCTGACAAGAACCTTGGCGTAAAAGAACTGCTGATGAAAGGTGATTTAGTGCCCATCTCGGTGCTGGTAAGTCGAAAACCAAATGCGCAAAAAACTGGCGTGCCTTACATTGCCAGCTTCGCTGAGGTCGAGGTGGATACATCCACCGGAAGAACCCAGGTTCAAAAACTGGTCATCATCAACGACTGCGGCACGGTGATGTACGCCTCAGGCGCAGAAGCGCAGCAAATTGGCGGCCAGGTGATGGCAGTTGGTGAAGCCTTGACTGAAGAAATAGTCTACGATCCCATCCGCGGAGTCCCCCTCAATTTCAACTTTATTGACTATAAGATGCCTACCATCCTCGACATGCCCAAGGTCGAACCGGTCTTGTTGGAAATTTGGAAGGGCGCTGGTGAATATGGCGCGTGTGGTATCGGTGAAGGAACCCTGACTTGTTCACCGCGGGCAATCGCTAACGCGGTGTACAACGCTATGGGTATCCGGGTGGATGAAATTCCCATCACGCCTGAAAAAGTTCTACACGCTTTAGGTCGGATTTAGGTGACCCCATGAGTATCCAACCGATCAAATTCATCGCCGCAGAAAACTTACACTCAGCAGAAATCATATTAAAAGAAAACCTTGGCAAGGCAAAAGCGCTCGCGGGTGGAACCGACCTGATGGGAACCCTCAAGGATGCCGTCCACACTGACCCACCCGAATTGCTCGTCGGGCTTAAATCCGTCAAAGAAGACAGACATATTACAGTCGAACCCTCTGGGCTTCGTATTGGCGCGCTGACCACATTAACTGAGATTGCTAAAAATCCGGCCATTAAGAAAGATTATTCGCTTCTGGCGCAAGCGGCTGCCAGTGTGGCATCGCCACAGATCCGCAATATTGCCACCATCGCCGGCAACCTTTGCCAGGAACCGCGCTGCTGGTATTACCGAAACCCTGACAATACCTTTGACTGCCTGCGCAAGGGGGGGAGATGGTGCGATGCCTTGTTTGCGGAGAATCGCTACCACTCCATCTTTGGCGGCATGTGCGTGAGCTCTGCCCCGTGCCAAACAGGCTGCCCCATTCACAATGGCATCCCAGCCTACATGGAGAATATCCGCGAAGGCAAAGTGGAAGATGCGGTGGAAATTCTATTGGAAACCAACCCACTCGCTTCAATCACGGGCCGAATCTGTTCACGCTATTGCGAAGAAGACTGCAACCGTCACGACTTCGATGAGCCTGTTGCCATTCGCAACGTGGAACGGTACCTTGGCGATCTATCCCTCGAGAATATTCCAAGGTATTACGCTGCTCCTGCATCTGAATCGGGTAAAAGTGTCGCCATTGTAGGCTCTGGTCCTGCCGGGCTTTCCGCAGCCTACTTCCTGCGCAAACAAGGCCATTCTGTCACTGTCTACGATCAGATGCCAGAGGCTGGCGGCATGCTGAGATACTCCATCCCTGAGTACCGCCTGCCCAAAGCAATCTTACGCAAGCAAGTTCAAGCACTTGAAAATATGGGTATCCAGTTCCAATTCAATGCGCACATTGGCGACGAAGGACTCACTATCACGGATTTGCGCGCTAAACATAACGGCGTTTTTGTGGCGACCGGATTATGGGCCGGTCGTCAACTGAAAATCGAAACCGGTGAATTGCTTGGTTCAGGCCTGCAATTCTTGATCAATGTTCAAAAAGGTGAAAAACCATACATCGGCAAGAAGGTTTTGGTCATTGGGGGTGGCAGCGTTGCCGTGGATGTCGCTCTGACCGCTCGTCGACTCGGTGCAAGCCAGGTAAGCATGGCTTGTCTTGAGACGCTCGAAACGATGCCCGCCGTGCAAGAAGACCTGGTCCAGGCACAGGAAGATGGCATCCAAATTCTGCCTTCCTGGGGACCAAAACGTGTTTTGCAGCAAGACGGCAAACTCACTGGATTGGAACTCGTGCGCTGTACGTCTGTGCTTGATAAGAATAGGCGCTTTGCCCCTGTATTCGATGAGGCAGAGACGATCGAGGTTGAAGCGGATCAGATCTTGGTAGCAATCGGACAGACCGCTGTTTTGGACTTTGCTAACCCTGTGCTCCAAACTGAAGGAGGCTTGATCGTTACCCAAAAAAGTACCCTCGCCACAGCCATGGAGGGTGTGTTCGCCGGTGGAGATGTCACGGGCGATTCAGTCACCGTGGTGCAAGCCATGGCATCAGGCAAAACCGCTGCGGCTGGGATTAGTGCTTACTTGCAGGGTGTTGCTCTTGCTGAACCGACCCGATCAACTGGGAAAATCAAATTAAACATCAACACCCCTGCCCTATCAGTAAGTACCCGGGTGAGCGTACCTGACTTGCCCGTTGAGCAGCGATCTTTGAACACTGAAGACAAACAGAGCCTTTCATCAGCGGGCTTGGAAATTGAAGCCCAACGCTGCGCCAACTGCGGTTGTGTGGCGGTCAATGCGTCAGACGTATCTAATGCCTTAATCGCTCTTGATGCACAGATCATCACTTCCACCAGGACCCTTGCGGCTGAAGAATTATTCGCAGCGACCCAGAACAGTACGACTGTGCTCGCGCATGACGAGTTGATTCAGGAGATCGTCATTCCCGCTCCTGAACTGGGCAGCCTGCAAAAGTACCTCAAATTCCGCATCCGTAATTCCATCGATTTCCCGATCGTCAGCGTTGCGTTCAAGGCAGTACTGCGGGATGGCAGGTACCACGATGCCAGGCTGGTGCTGGGTGCCGTCTCGCCCATACCACTACGCGCATATGAAGTTGAGAATCTTTTGGAGGATCAAATCCCGTGTGAAATGCTCGCGAGTGAAGCCGCCAAATTGGCAGTCAACGCTTCACAACCGTTGGCACGAAACAAAGCAAAAGTCGAGATCGTCAAAGCGTTGGTCAGGAAGGTTCTTCTGGCAGGCTAAGCGATCACGCAACGAGGGATTAAGGAAAGATAGTAGTTTGAGAAGTTGGAATGCTAAGGATTGATCGAGCAGGCTTTACCGATCCTGAAGCCCGTTATAACATCGAATTGGACAGTGGGGACTCGGCTCACTGAGAGCTTACACATTTGTTACGATACCCATCCGCCCGAATTGTTGCTGCTGATGTTTTATCGGGTTGTGTAACCCCATTCATTTTTTGCGGCTCATAATTTGTTTTTCGAAATTAAGTTCCAACTTAATTAAAAAACCTGCCTGGCTAACTGATGGCCAACAAAGAAAACGCTGCAAGTAATAATTACTGCTTTGGGGCAGCATAACACATAAGTTATTAAATATAACTATTGAAAGAGAGATGGCTGCTTCGGCTCAAGTCTGACATGGGTAGTCTGCTTTTCTAACCACTTGCCTAAGTTATTGTGATCCTCTGGAAACGGATGTGGAAATCGCAAAGCGCCTTTCTCAATGAGCAATCGGTTTCCTTCTGGCATATTGGGGTGATCCAAAACAAAAACAGGAACCCATTTTGACTTTAATGCCTCTGTTGCTCCAGCCCAAGTACCTCCTTTTTCTGCATCACTCGCTACAACAATCGCGTAGTCAGCAAGGGCGTAAATTAATTTGTTTCTACCCATTGCCGTTCCTATTGAAAAAGGAGCACTCGGAGAATATGGGGTTACAAGGCACAGGTCACCTCGACTGATTGCTGGACGAATTTCTGGATTACGGATAACTCTTTCCAAGCTGTCTGACAGAATTGCTACTGCTGTCCCTCTGGAAGTTAGCGCAGCATTCATGCTAAGGGTGTCGACACCCCTTGCCCCGCCAGAATACAAAACTAACCCCGATAATCCACAATAATTCCCGACAAATTCCGCACACCCCTCACTGACTTCATCAACATTGCGCGACCCAACCACAGCTATACCTGGCTGCCCCAGGAGAGTACTTGCACCCGCGTAAAATAGCACGGTCGGCGCAGATTCTCTAAGGCGTTGACGGTAACGTTCCGGATATTCTTGGTCTACTCGCGTAATCGCGTGGATACCAAGCGACGACAACCGTTCAAGCTCAATAGCCAATGTGCCACTACGTTGAAGCAAAGCAGAGTATCGTTCTGATTCTTCGACCGTAATTTCCAGCATAGATTCCAATTCGCCAGATCCCAACCCCAGTAAATCACCTGGACGATAAGATAAAGAATATAGCTTCTTAGCTAGAGAATTCCAATCTTTAAGTGTTAGCGGCGAATGATCAGAATACGAAGAAAGCCCGATGTGTGAGCATAACAATAAAATTGCCTGTGAATCAAGAGAGATGCTCAATCGATTTTTTCCTTCCAATCGCCTGTGCAAGCGTAAATGGGTAGACGGGTCCACTGCCGGCTTTCCGCAAGAGATAGCCTGCCATTGTTAATGTCCATCCAGAATCAACAATATCGTCCACCAGAAGAACCGATCCGCGTGGAATCTGACCTTCAATAGCCATTGTACCCATCACATTCTGCGCTTGCATGGTGCTGTTCTGCATGGTTTTTTGTTCGGGGGCTTCACGAATTCGCCTGATGATTGGGTGGAAAGGGATGCCTAATAATTTTGCCAAACGGGCTGCAAAATTCGGCACAAGAATCGGATGTCGATTGGATGTAATGGATGTTACCCAGGCAGGGAACGGCTCTGGATTCCACGATTCTCGAATTAAACGACCGGCCTCCTCAACCAAATCATTGCCAAATTGGTTATCCACATATTTACCCTTCTGGACAATTTTTCCCCATCCAGCGTCTCCATAATAGCATAATGAACGGCCTGGAGCATTCTGAAATTCAAGTGGAATATTGCGTTTTTGATCTGGGAGCACATCAACAGGCCACCACTTCCGTGGTTGGATATGAAATTGTGTTCCTTTTATATAGTTTTCAGCTTCAACAACCAATTCACGGGGCACTAAAGCAGAAAACCCTTTCCCGCGGCAATTTGCGCACCTACCACAAGGAACAGGATTTGGATCATCCAATGCTTTCAACAGAAATTGCATTAAGCAACCAGAAGAGTCTACGTAGGATTGCATTTGGGCTAATTCAGATCTCCGCAATTCAAGCACACGATTAACCCTTTCAGTGTTTGGAGTCCATGCGTTCGGTGTTCGAAAGTAAATCACTTTTCTTTTATATGTCTGAGCGATAGCGCCATCTATCTCCAGCAGCTTAATGGCCTTCTCTGCCCGTGAAACCGATGTGTTCACCTTGGATAGTAGCTCATCAAAGGACATCCCCTCGCTTTCTTCAAGCACTCGAAGAATGTCTTGGAACACTTTCAAACTTGGAAAGGCTGAATCGATAAAGTAGTTTTGGATCTCATCATCTTCAGCGCCGTTCAACAAGATTCCATAGGACTTTTCAACCGCCCGTCCGGCACGGCCAACTTGTTGATAATAAGCCACAACTGAACCCGGCCGCTGAAAATGAATCACAAAGTCAATATCTGGTTTGTCAAAACCCATTCCTAATGCCACCGTCGCTACAAGAATTCTAATTTTATTGCTCAGAAACGCCTGTTCCAACGTTGGGCGATCCATCTTACCATCACCGCCTGCATGGTATGCCTCGGCCAAGAAACCTTTCTTTTTCAGCCAGCCAGTTACCCTTTCTGTATCAGCGATCGTCAAACAATAGATAATCCCGCTACCCTTGAATTTCGGTAAATTTTCAGCTAACCATGCTAATCGCTCACTTTGATTGGAGAGGCGAATATTCTGTAAACGGAGCGATTCACGAGCAAGCGGTCCGCGCAGAACAGTGAGTCCAGGACCTAACTGTGTCTGAATATCTAAAACTACTCGGGCATTCGCTGTGGCAGTTGTTCCAAGAACCGGGATTCCTTTTGGAAGCATCTTAACAATGCGAACAATTCGAAGATAATCTGGTCGGAAATCATGTCCCCAGTCTGAAATACAATGTGCCTCATCGACCACAAACAGACCAATTCGACCTGAAATTTTTGGGAGAACTTCGCTAAGAAAATGGTCATTATTTAAGCGTTCAGGTGAGATAAGCATGAGATCGCATTCATTCCTGGCTATCGCTTCTTCAATGGCTTCCCATTCTTCTTGATTGGCGCTATTGATTGTAAACGCACGAATTCCAATCCTCCCAGCCATTTCAATTTGGTTGCGCATGAGGGACAATAGCGGGCTGATAAGTACCGTCGGACCAGCACCTTGCTCACGCAGGAGTTTTGTGGCGAGGAAGTAGACCAGACTCTTACCCCATCCAGTGCGTTGCACAACCAAAGCGCGTTGTTTCTTAATTGCGACGGCTTCGATAGCTTCCCATTGACCAGGCCTAAAATTTTTATCCTCGCCGATCATTTTCTTAAGTAGTTCTAATGTATACTCCCTCGTCATCATCAATAATCCTTCTTTGAGCTTACATTGGATTTTACAACTAAGACACACGCCCTACCAATGGGAATTTTACTCTCAATTGAAAATTAACTGTTTATTAATTATTGAGGAAATCTCCGTTCCCGACTTATTGAAACAGATTTATTAGGCATATTCGATGACATCAAAACCGATGCAGACCGCCAGCTGCGTAAGCAGAAACCAGGAGTGTAAATAATTGTTTAATTTGCTGCATTCTCACGATCATTTGTATTAAAAAGAACGAATGAAAGAATCCAACACTTCCACCAACTCTCCAAGTTTGCCGTAATCAATCTGATCAGGGGAATCGATGCCAGTATGGGTCACAGTCTTCATCAGTTCAGCCATATTCTCTGAAGTGAAAGACAAACCTAAGAATTGGTTTTGCACAAAGACCATATGATTCCTCATGAACCATGGCTCTCCGCGCATCAAACCATAAAATGGGTGGAATACT